>JASHZU010000299.1 GCA_030042375.1 Verrucomicrobiia bacterium | reverse complement strand
TCCGTTGGCTGGAATCTCACGGACGATGGCGGCCAAATCGCTTATACTAAAAACGGAAGCGTGGACCGACGAAAAGGCGATTGGGTCTGGCCGGCGGCGGCAAAGTGATTAGACCGCCTGCTGCCCTGCTCCATCGGCCCCTTCTCCATCCAAATCAATAAGAATATCCCGCGGCTCCGCGCCTTTGCTGGGGCCGACAATGCCGCGGTTCTCCAATTCGTCCATAATGCGCGCCGCGCGCGTGTAGCCCAGCCGCAACCGCCGTTGCAGGAGCGACACGCTCGCTTTTTGCTCGCTGCGGATGACCTCGATGCACTGTTGGATAATTTCTTCGTCCTCGTCGATGCCGCTGGGAACGTCTGAAAGCGCCGGCTTGGAAAGTTGCTGGTGAATTTCCATGTCGTAGTTCGGCTTGCCCTGCTTGGCGATGAAATCAACGATGTTTTGGATTTCCTGGTCTGTGATGAGCGCGCCCTGCGCCCGGATTAATTTCGCCGACCCGGGCGGCAGATAAAGCATGTCGCCCTTGCCGAGCAATTTGTCCGCGCCCATCGCGTCCAAAATCGTGCGCGAATCCACCTTGGCCGCCACCTGGAATGCAATACGCGCCGGGATGTTCGCCTTGATGACGCCGGTAATGACATCCACGCTCGGCCGTTGCGTGGCGACGATGCAATGAATCCCCGCCGCGCGCGCCATTTGCGTGATGCGCGCAATCGCCATTTCCACGTCCGCCGGCGCCACCAGCATCAGGTCCGCCAGCTCGTCAATGATCACGACGATGTAACTCAGCTTTTCGGGAATGACAATGTCCTCCTCGCGCGGCACGACAATTTCCTCGTCTACTTCCACCGCAAACCCTTCCGCACCCGGCTCGACTTTTTCTTTCTTGGACATCAGCGGCAGTTCCGGTTCCTGCGGCACGAGCTTTTTATTCGGCCGGCCATTGAACGTGCCGATGTTGCGCACGCCCACGCGCGCAAAAATCTGGTAACGCTTTTCCATTTCGTTGACCACCCAGCGCAAGGCAAGAATCACTTTCTTCGGATCAGTCACGACCGGCACGACGAGATGTGGCAGCGCGTTGTAATGCTGCAGCTCGACCACCTTCGGATCAATCATCACGAACCGCAATTGGTCCGGCCCAAAACGATAGAGCAACGAGGCGATGATCGCGTTGATGCAGACAGACTTGCCGGAGCCCGTGCTGCCGGCGATCAGCAAGTGCGGCATTTCCGTGAGGTCGGCCACGATAGGATGGCCATACACGTCCTTGCCCAGCGCCAGCGGAATTTTGGCTTTCGTGTTGCGCCATTCGTCCGATTCCAGCAAATCGCGCATGATGACTTTCGTCTTCACCACATTCGGCACTTCCACGCCGACTGAGCTTTTGCCCGGCACCGGCGCGAGGATATGGATGCGCTCGGCCTTGAGCGCAGCGGCGATGTTGTTCGAAAGCGCGGTGATTTTTTCCAGTTTCACGCCCGGCGCAGGATGCAGCTCATAGCGCGTGATGGTCGGGCCTTTGGTGATGTCGCCGAGCGAAACGTCGATGTCGAACTGCGCGAGCGTCTGCTGCATGAGTCGCGCATTGGCCATGAGCTCTTCCTTGGACTCGGTCGGCTTGACCGTCATGTCCGGCAACTGCAAAAAGTCCAGCGAGGGCAATTGATAATTGCCGATGATCGGGGTCTGCGCCACGGCAATCGGCTTGGCCTTTTTCGGCTTTGGTTTGGCCGGGGCCACGCCGGTGATTTTGATTTCCGGCTCTGCTTTCGGTTCCGTTTTTTCGTCAACGGGCTTTTCTTCCACAGGCGGTTCAATTTTTTCTGTGTCGCCCTTTTGTCCCATTTCTTTTTGCGGTTCGGCTGGTTTAACTTCTTCCGGTTTTTCGACGGGTTTCTTGCCAAGAACTTCCTCCGTCGTCGCCGCAGCCACGATTTCTTTGGCCGGAATCACCGCACCCTCATCGGCGGGCGCGGGCTCGGCCACTTTGGCCGGTTCGGGCACAGTCGTTTTACGGATGCGCGGGCCTTTGGCCTGCGGCACGGACAAATCGCGCACGGTTGGTTCCGGCACCGGCTGCATATCTGCGCCCAGGCCCGAGCGCGCGACCTGTTCCTGGAGTTGCTTCGCCTGCTTTTCCAAATCACGCGCACGCCGTTCCAGCGCGGCTTCCTGCGGGGATTTTTCTTCCAGGGAAGCGCGCGGCTCCGGAATCATCGCGCGAATCCAATCGCCCAGCCGGAAATTCGTCAAAAATAGCAGGCTGATTAAACCCAGCGCCGAATAAACTATGAACGCCCCCGTGGGCCCCATCATGGAAAATCCGATATTATAATTTTTTGTTTGCCCGTAGCTGAGGATCCCCAGCATTCCGCCAAGGCTGGGCGCGCCGATGACCTTGCGAAAATCTCCGTGCGTGCCCGCGCCATCCATGATGCACAACACGCCCGTCACGGAAATCAACAGCACCACCGACCATATCAGCGACCACCACATGCGCTCGCGCAGGTAACTGAAAAAAAGCAGCAAATACGAGACACCGTACAACGCCAGCAGCCACGGCAAAACGTAAGCCATGACGCCCAGCACCAGAAATGATCCGTACGCCAGGTAGGCGCCCGGCCAGCCAATCCAGTTATGAACGTGTTGATTGTGTGGTTCGCTGACAAACGACAGGTCATACCTGTCGAAAGTAATCTGTGAAACGAATAGCAACAGCGCCAGCGCCAATAGCGCAACGCCGATGACATCGTTCCAGCCCTGATGCGGGCCTGACGTCCTGCGTGACATAAGGGCAACGTAACCATTTTGGCGAACAACTGAAAGTGAAATTGAAAATCGGCCGATGCGAGCCGGAATTCGGGCTTGCCAAAAGCGGAAGAAAAATGGACAATAAAAAGCTGCCATGCGCGGTTAGCTCAGTGGTAGAGCACCACATTGACACTGTGGGGGTCAAAGGTTCGAACCCTTTATCGCGCACCATTTATCCCAAAACGCACACTGTATCGGGCAATTCGATGTTGTTAAAAGCGTGGTGCCACTTTCCCTCAAAGTCCTGGTAGGCCATGCATTTAAAGCCGGCTACCTGCACCATAAAGAATTCAACCAGGAACGGTGACGCCTCGCTGCGCGCTTCGACGGCGGGCTCATGGCGGCTGCTTAAACAGCTCATCAACCCTCGCCCTCTACCCGTCGTTGATTTTCTTGTCATATCTTTTTTTGCCGGTCCGGGTCGACAACACTTCGGTCGTCGCCACATTTCCGGGCAACTATTTTTTAAAACAGGCTATGCCGATGTTTGAGCATAGGCCATGCCAGCTTGTCTGCCTTCATCATAACTTGTGGTAATGGTTATACCGGCGCAAAAAATGCGACTCAGCGCCCGTAAAAAATTGCGGCATTAATTTTCTGTACCGTTATAGTGAATCAAAGATGACCGATAAGGAGACGACTGAATTCGAAATCGACGGCATGACTTGCAGCAATTGCCGTCGGCACGTTACTGATGCCATCCAATCCGTGCCGGGAGTACGCAGCGCCGACGTTTCGCTGGAAAATAAAAACGCCGTTGTCCGCTGGAGTGGTTCGAAGAATATTTCCGCCGTCGTCCAGGCCGTAAAAAAGGCCGGCTACGAGGCGAAAGAAACTGATGCTGCCGGTCATGTTCATCCTCGCCACGATTGGCAATGGGGACTATGGCTGGGCATCGTTGTCACGGCGTTTTTGATGGCCGGTGAATGGCTCTTCCAACTCGCCCCGGTGCCATGGTTTCAATGGACTTCTTTCGTGCTCACTGGCGCGGTGCAAATCTTCTCCGGCGCGGCGTTTTATCGCGGCACCTGGCGGCAGCTCAAAATGGGCAGCTCGAATATGGACACGCTTGTCGCGCTCGGTTCCACCACGGCCTTTGGCTATAGCGCGTGGGCGCTCTTGAGCGGCGCAGGCGGGGATCTTTATTTTATGGATGCCGCGGCCATCATCACGCTCATTAGTCTCGGCCACTCGATTGAAGCCCGCGTGAGCGAACGCGCCGGCGGCGCGCTTAAGTCCCTCCTCAACCTCGCGCCCCAAACCGCGCGAAAAATTTCCGGTCAGGAAATTCCCGTTTCCGAACTGCAAATCGACGATGAAATCCTTCTGCGCCCCGGCGACCATGTACCAGTGGATGGAATAGTCTTTGAAGGCGAATCCACTGTGGATGAATCCACCCTCACCGGCGAATCCTTGCCGGTCGAAAAAAAATCCGGCAGCGAACTTCTCGCGGGCACCGTAAACCTGAATGGCCGCCTCGTTATGCGCGTGACTGCGACTGGTAGTAAAACCGCGTTGGCCCGCGTCATCGCCGCCGTGCAACGCGCGCAAAACAGTCGCGCCAACATCCAGCGCCTTGGCGATAGCGTCAGCAGTGTTTTCGTTCCCATTGTCGTCGTCATTGCCATTGCTGCCGGCCTTTGGTGGGGACTCGCACCCGACTCTGCGGCGCACGTCCACGACTTGCTGTCTCGTTTCCTTTGGCATGTGCATGTGCCAACGGGCATCGCCACAGGATTCATTATTGCCGCGGCGGTTTTGATTATCGCCTGCCCCTGCGCCATGGGCTTGGCCACGCCCGTCGCCATTATGGCTGCCGCAAACGCCGCTGCGCGCCGGGGAATTTTGATTCGCGACGGCATGGCCCTCGAAAAAGCGGGAAAGATTTCTGCCATCGTCTTCGACAAGACCGGCACATTGACGCTCGGGAAACCCGGCGTAGCCGCCGTGTCGGAAATCCAGCGTTCGCGTTTCAACTCCCAAAGCCTCGCCGCCGCCATCGCGCGGGATTCCACCCATCCCATCAGCCAGGCCCTCGCCAAAATTTCCGCCGAAAAAATCTCCTTCGATCAATGGCGCGAAATTCGCGGCGCCGGCATTGAGGCGACGGTCCAGAATGCCGCCGGCACCGTCCGCCTCGGCTCGCTCCGCTGGTTTCGGGAATGCGGCATCGATTCGTCGCCGCATGACAAATTTATCATCGAATGGTCGGCGCACGGCGCCACGATCATTGGCCTGGCGGTGGATAAACATCTCCTGGCCCTCTTTGCTGTGCGCGACGCTGTCAAACCCAACGCCCCGGAAGTCATCAAAGAACTCCGGCAACGGGGACTAAAAATTTTTCTCGTCACCGGGGACAATTCTCTCACTGCCGCCGGCATCGCCGCGCAAGTGCGCATCCCACCGGAAAATGTTTTTGCCGAAGTCCGGCCAGAGCAGAAGGCCGCGTTCGTCAAAAAATTACAGGACGCCGGCGAGCGCGTCGCCTTCGTCGGCGACGGCATCAACGACGCCCCTGCCATCACCCAGGCGGACCTCGGCATCGCGGTCAGTCGCGCCAGTGACATCGCCCGCGAGGCGGCGGACATCATCCTTTTGAAGTCCGAAATCAGCGGGGTGCCGGAAGCCATTGATCTGGCCCAGGCGGCGCTCCGGACCATTAAACAGAACCTTTTTTGGGCCTTTTTTTACAATTCTCTTGGCGTGCCGCTTGCTTCATTAGGCTTCATTAGTCCGGTCTTTTGCGCCGCAGCCATGGGTGTGTCAGACCTGATTGTAATCGGTAACGCGTTGCGCCTGTTGCGGCGCGGGAACAAACAGGCTTGATCCAGATTTGATATGTCATGAGTTGGTGGACCATTCAGCAACTTCGTATAGGCAGCCCCAAAACCCGGCTGGCCGTCGTGGAAAAATTATCCTTGGAATATGATTCGGAGGCCGTTAAACCCCTCATTTTTGCCCTAAAAGATAAAAGTCCGGACGTCCGCTGCACCGCCGCCAAGGCGTTGTTGCGGTACAATGATCCCCAGGCCGTGGAACCGCTCATCGAGGTTTTGCGCGATACCGAGCCGCTCGCCCGCGCCGCCGCTGCCGAGACACTGGGCCGTCTGGGCGATGTCCGCGCTACTACCCCGCTCGTCATGCTATTGCGCGATGTGGATTTAGTCGTCCGCGGAATCGCCGTGCGCGGTTTAAACCGCCTCGGCTGGCAGCCTTCTTCCGCGCCCGACCGCGTGCTGCAAATTTTGGCGATGGGCAACCTCCAGGAACTCGTTGCCATGGGCCCTGAAGGCGTCGGCCATCTCCTCGAAACGCTTCGCAACGGGACGCCCAACAAACAACTCGCCGCCGTCAAGGCCCTGGGCCAGACCCATGACCAGCGCGTGCAGCCGGCCATGTTGGACGCGCTCAAGAAAAATGTTCCCGCCGTGCGCACGGCCGCGCTCGGTTTCCTCGAAACCATGGCCGACCCCGAAACCTTTCCCCAGGTGGAAACACTTTTGCAGGACGAAGCGGCCTCGGTGCGCAATGCCGCAGTGGATGCCGCTACCTTGTGCGGCGGCCAGCGCGCGGTGCCCTCGCTCTTAAAATGT
>JASHZU010000298.1 GCA_030042375.1 Verrucomicrobiia bacterium | reverse complement strand
TTTGGAAAGCGCACGAAGCCAAACTTTCCCTCAAAGGCACCGCTGTGTGCAGCGACGCCTTTTTCCCCTTCCCGGACGGTTTGATTGCCGCGGCGGAAGCGGGCGCGTCCGTGGCCATCCAGCCCGGCGGTTCCGTCAAAGATGCTGAAGTGATTGCCGCAGCGGACGAGCGCGGGATGGCCATGGCGTTTACCGGCGTGCGGCACTTCCGGCATTGAACCGCCGTGGCCCGGAGCGTTTGAAGAAAAACCGTAGCTCTAACGGAGTAACGTGCAGAGCAAAACAAATTGGGCCACCGTCACGAGAATCAGCAGCCCCCAAATAAGATTTTCCCTTAAGGCCAGGCTGCGCTGGCGCGCCGGCGCCAGCCAAAATTGGACCTTGGCCGAACCTACCGTAATGATATCGCCGTTGTGCAGGATTGTTTTCTCCACCGGTTTGCCATTCACCGCAGTAATGGCGTTGGGCGTGGTAATCAGCTCAAACCCTTCCGTTGGGTGAAACTCCAGTGTTAAGTGCCGGTCCCAAACTCCGTCGTCTTCAAGCGCCAGTTGATTTTGCGGGGCGCGCCCAATGTGAAAAGGAAAATGCTTTGCCTCAGTTTGGCTCCCCGCCTTTTTGCCCGAAAGGACCTGCAAAGAAATCATTAGAAAATTCGGCGCGGTATTTGGATTTTATCGCCCGGGAAAACTGGCGGATCCTGCGACGAATCTTTCAGCGCCTTGTCCACGTTCACCCTGATGCGCGTGCCATCCGCGCGCGTCAGCCAGACCTTATGGCTGGAGAACTGGGTAAAATCGCCCGCCGCCTGGATGGCTGTCGTCACTGTGGTTTGCCCAATATAAACCTGCGGCCCGGGATGTCCTACCTCGCCGCCCACGTAATAGACACGGCTTTGTCCCGTCACCGTCACCGTAAGGCGAACGTAATATTGCGGAACGTAAAGGGACTCGATTTTGTCCTGCAAGTCACCGGGAGTTTTGCCTGCAGCCTGGACCTGGCCAACCAGCGGCAGCATGATGGTGCCGTCGTCATTAATCACATAGGGCTGCCCGCTCGAGGGAACCGGGCCGGATTCGGCATCGCTGCCGGTGCTGCTGGCTACAACGACTGTCTCCCCCACATGGAATATCGCCTCAGCGGAGGGCTCAGTGTTAGTCGGCGAATCCGTCATCGCCGGCAAATTGGGATTATCAGTAAAAACCGGCTCGTCCGGGGGGCGGCAACCCGAAAGAATCATTCCGGCCAGCAATGCCGCAAATCCAAACAACGGCAGTCTCAATAAAAAATTCATGGACACTTATCCTTGCTTAATTGCGGCGCTTGCGCAATCAATACTTTCGCTGGATTCCGCCGCGGTCGCTGTCGCCCGAACCGGTTTTGGCGGGTTCGGCCGGCGCTTCTTCCGTGCTGTGGTAGTAGTAACCGCCGTAGTAGTAATAACTTTCGTCCTGTGCCATGTTAATGTTATTCAGCACTATGCCCACCATGTTGCCGCCGACTTTTTCCACCATCTGTTTGGCACGAATGTTCATCAACTGCGGATAGCGGCGGTATTGGATGATTTGGATGGCCATGTCAATCTCGCTGGCCAGCACTGAGGCATCGCTCAAGCCCATGATCGGGGGCGAATCGAAAAGAATGAAATCATAGCGCTGTTTCAATTCGCTGATCAGACTCTTCATTTGGCTGGAACCCAGGATGTTGATTGAGCCGCCCGGCAATTTGCCGCTGGCCATGAAATCCAGCATCGGCACCTGGGTCGTCTGAATTACTTCCTCCAGTGTGTTTTGCTTGAGCAGGTAATTAATCAGCCCAACATTGTTGTTCAACTTCAGCAATTTGTGCAGCGTGGGACGCCGCAAATCCGAATCCACCACCAGCGTGCGCTGGCCGGCCTGGCCAAAAACCGTGGCCAGGTTGAGCACCGTCGTGGACTTGCCCTCACCCATGCCGGCGCTGATGACCACCAGGCTGTTAAAATTCTCGTCCTTGCGTGAAAATAAAATATTCGTCCGCAAAACCCGGTACGCTTCCGCGTGTGAGCTGTCCATCCCCTGGTCCATGAGGATTCCCACATTTTGCGGGATGACCCCCAGCACGGGCGTTTGAAAGACGCGCTCCACTTCATCAATCGTCTTGACGCTCGTATCCAGATACTCAATGAAAAACGCCAGCAAAACACCTACGAGCAAACCGAAAACTGCCCCAAAGGTGATATTCATGGTTTTTTTAGGCCTGTCTGGCACGACGCTGGGCAGCGCCGGGTTAATGACCTGCACCAACCGGGTGTGCGGAATCGTCGCATCCGCTTTTTCCGTTTCAATTTTTGCCGCCAGCAACTGGTGCAGCGTCAACAGATCCTGGAGACCGCGCTTGGCTTCCCAATAGGGCTGCCCATGCACAGCTTCAGCCTGGTCGCTTGACTCCGCTTGCTGCACGCGATTACTCAGCTCTACCAGCGCCACCCACTGGGCATCCACCCTGCTTTGGAGCGCAAACATGATCCCATTCACACGCGCGTCAATTTCCTGGTTCAGCTTGTCAATCAAAGACTCCGCAGACACGCGTTCAGGGTGCTCCGCTCCCCAGGTATTGGTTTCCGCCGCCAGCTTTTGTTCATTGTCAGCTAGCTTGCCCAGCAGATCAGACAATTCATCGTCCGGGCTCACCGTCGGCAGGACATCACGCAACGCAACGGCATTGGTCGCCTGCAAAGCCTGCAAGCCGCTCAATTCACTTTGAAGCTTGCTGTAATCAGACTGGTCTTCAATCAGCTTTTCGGCCAATGTTTCCATTTGCTGTGAGGTCAGCGTCGGGGTGGGCCCCGGAGAGTTCGGGTCCGGATCGTTGATGCCCAGGCTGCCGCGCAAATTATCCACGTTGCTTTGCTGCATCAGAATCTTGGCTTCTTCAGCTTCATAATCCTCGTACAGTTTGTTAATACCGTTGGTCATTTCCCCAAGCTGCACATCCA
>JASHZU010000297.1 GCA_030042375.1 Verrucomicrobiia bacterium | reverse complement strand
ATGCTAAGAGATGAGCCGGCAAAGGCAATCACCAGTTTTGGCTATGTTACAAATTATTTTGAGATTTTAATAAGGATGCTGTCGCTCTTTAGGCCGGGGCTCGATGCAGTGATTTCAATCCTGCCGGACGAGGCGTTTGCTTTGATAAATGCAATGCATTTGCCTTGGAAGGCACGACGCTGGCTGGATTGAAAAGGCTCGTGGTTGGAATTATCGGCGTTGTCAACCGCGGCAATCAAGCCGGGGCCGGAAACTTTAAATGAAACCAGATTGTTCGCACGAGGCACCACAATTCCATGTCCGTCCACAATTTCGGCCTGCACAAACGCAATCGCATCCCAGTCATTTGCGATTTTTTTAAGATTGGACGTAAGAATAACATTCGTGGGCTTGCCGGCGGTAATTAGTTTATCCTCAGCAGCGACTTCTCCATCATTTCGCGCGACAGCTTTGAGAGTGCCCGGTGTGAAAATCACATTCCACATCCGTGGCGAGGCATCGGCATGCATCTCCTGTGCGCCGAGAGATTTGCCATTCAGAAATAATTCAACTTCTTTGCAATTCGAATAGACTTCGACATTCTCCTGGTGTGGATTAAGGTTTTGGGGCGTCCAATCCGCAAACAGGACTTGTGAATAGCGTTCGTCCGCTGCGTAGCCAGGGTCCACCGGCATGGCGTCGGTTGGCGCCAGTCGCCGCGCCATAAATACCATTGGCTTATCGCTCCACCAACTTTGACGCTCGAACGCAGTCGCACGCGGCGCGCCAGTTCGGTCCAGCAAACCGGAGCTGTGACCGACGAGCGGCCAACGGCGTGATTCGCCCAGATAGTCAATGCCGCTCCAGATAAATTGCCCGGCGTAAGGCGGATTGTCGCGCAATGCGAGCCATGTGGCGAGGTCCTGGCGGTTTTCCGTGCCGATAATTTTGCGCGACGGTTTTTGCGCGTGTGCGGCAAGAATTTCGTTCTCCCGATAATTCTGCCCAATCACATCCAGCATATCGGCAAGGCCGTCGTCATAATCATGGCTGACGTTTGGGCGGAACAATGCCTGCGTAACGGGCCGCGTAGGATCGGTTTCATGCGCAACGGCAACCAGACTGGCGAGAATTTTCTTTGCTTTTTCCTGCTGCGGCGTGTCGTGAATCTCGTTGCCGACACTATAGAGAATGATGCTGGGATGGTTCCGGTCGCGGTGAATCGTATCGCGCTCATCGATCAGCGACCATTCGTTGAAATACAAATGGTAATCGGCCAGCGGCTGGCGATTTAGCCCTTCTTTGCCCACCGTCCAGCAATCGAAAAATTCGTCCATGACCAGAAATCCCATGCGATCGCAAAGATCAAGAAAATCCGGAGCGGGCGGATTATGGGCAGTGCGAATGGCATTGACTCCCAGTGATTTCAGAGTTTTAAGCCGTTGTTCCCAGACGCCCAACGGGATTGCGGTCCCAAACGCACCGCCGTCCGCGTGTAGGGCGACGCCTTTGATTTTGAAATTTTTCCCGTTCAGCCAGAAACCCGTAGCCGGATCGAAGTGAAATTCACGAATGCCAAAGGTGTTTGTCACTTCGTCTAAAACCTGCCCATCGGCGGTAACTTCACTAACAACGCGATACAAACTGGGTGAATCCAAATCCCAAAGCCTGGGTTTTAAACAAGTCATTTGCAGCGACATTTTTTTTGTCCCGTCCGCAGCAATTTTTCCGCCTCCCGAACCTTCGCCGAATGTTTCGCCGTGCGGCGAAATTAACTGGACTTCCACCATGATTTTCCGGTCGGCCGCGGATTCGTTGGTCACGGACAATTGCACCGTTATCGTTGCCATATTCGTGGAAACCCCCGGTGTGCTGATGAAGATTCCATCATGTTCAAAATGGACCGGGTCGGTTTTGACCAACCGCACGTGGCGGTAAATTCCCGCGCCGCTGTACCAGCGCGATGCCGGCTGCTGCGAGGTATCGGCGCGAACGGCCAGGACGTTATCGCTGCCAAAATTCAAATGGCCTGTGAGTTCGTAGCTGAAACTGACATAACCGTACGGGCGATGACCAAGACGAAAGCCGTTGATCCAGACGTCGCTGTTAGCCATGATGCCATCAAACTCAATAAACACACAATGCCCTTGGTCCCCTTGCGGGAGAGAAAAATGTTTGCGATACCATCCAACGCCTGAGGGCAAAAATCCGCCCGCGCCGCCGGTCAAATTTGTTTCAGCAAACGGCCCAGCGATACTCCAATCGTGCGGGATATCAAGTTGGCGCCACGTGCCATCTTCAAACTGTGGTTGTTCTGCGCCGGAGGGATCCGCGTTTAAAAAACGCCAGTCGGAATCAAATGGCAAAGTCACGCGGACATCCCTCGCTCGATCAATTGACGGCCACAGGAACAGAGCCGCCAATGCCACAATGATAAAATGTGGCTTCATTGGCACTATTGTCTCGCGGAAACAAGAGGGGCTGAAGAATTTAGCTCCAACCGCAGGTAATCATACATTATTCCGCTTGTCAGGTCGCCCCCAGGAATGGTCAATTTCAGGACGTTGGTTCCAGCATGCATCAAGGAAGCATCAAATACGACATCATGCTCGCTCCAGGAACCGCCTATGCCATCGCGATCAATGGTGGCGTTGTAGACCAGTCCCGTCACTGTACTGGCCGGCTGATCATTGACACTCACGGCCAATTCACGCGTACCGACACCGCAAATGGCCAAACGTAACGTCGCCTTGCCGGACGGTGCTTGAGGCAAATCAAAGGTGATCGACCAAGTGGTGCCGCGTCCCGGGGTGAGGGCGTTGGCATTGTCCGGATCTTCGTTGTGAGGAACTTGCTCGAAGAACCAGTCTTTGTGGTAATCACTTTTCCCAATGACATAATTTACATCGTGAGGAAATAATTTTGGATATTGAAGATACCACCCCCAATGGTAGTAATCGTCGCCCTCAAAAAATTCTTCGGCGCTGCGGTTGGGGATGCCGATGTCCCAAAGTTGTTTTCCATAGCGGACGGGCTGCCAGTTTAAATCACTGAGCTGGAGATTTTGTCCTGCAGTGACGGTTAAGTTGCTCATGACAAATTCACCGAGAACACCATCGGCAATAGCATGGAGCGTATATTGGCCCGGACGCACATTCGGAATCGTGAAATTTCCGCCGGCATCGGCACGCACCCAGAATTCATAATTTTTCGCGTCAATTTGCCAGTCCACAATTCGCGGCAAGCCGAAACCGAAGCGGAAGGGAAAACGTCCGCGAAAACCGTTTGTACCGAAACGGCTGAACTGATTGGTAAAACCTCCGTCCAATTGCGCGGCAGAATTAAATTTACCGTTCGCCCCGGCGGCGGAGAAATTATTTTGATTGGTCGTCGTGGCCTCGTCTTCGCCACCCCCAGCCAAACCAAAACCACCTCCGCCCCCGCCAGATCGCCTGCTGCCACGGAAACCCCGGAAAACAGGCGCCGGCGCATAGTCAGGCGCAGTTAAGCCAACGAGAAGGTTGCTGATATTTAAATCCGGAGACAGCGGATCGTTGAAAACGATTGTTCCCGAAACTGTCGCGCGTTCCGCCTTATGCGGGTAATCCACGCCTTCCACCCAATCGTAAGGCCAGGCCATGGCTTCCATTTGCGCGTGTCGCAGCGCGTCTTTCCACATGGCGTCGTGGGTGTCGGCAGAATTGCAGTAAATTAAAAACGGGCCGATGACTTTCGTCCAGGCGTCGGTCGCGGCAATATTGCAAATGCTGCCGCCGTAGTGACTGCCGCGCCAATAATTGAGCAGACATGGCGGCGCGGGGGCATCCAGTGCATTCGTGTTGAACGTCGCATCGCGGTGCGCGGAAAGTTCTATTTTCGTCGGGCCGCCGCTTAAATATTCCGTGCTGGGATTAATGAACCATATGCCAACATTGTCCGCGGTACTCGACCAGCCCCAGGCGCGCACGTTGAATTGATTTGCGGCGTAATCATATTTGTGCTCGACCATGCCTTTGTAAATGCCGCTATTCATCAGGCGCGTTTCCTTCATATTCATCTGGGTCCCGTGGTTCCAGTCGTAAGTGGAAATCATTTTCATGTTTCGATTCGAGTCCACGGTCATCCAATCGAAAATATCATCATTGAGCTTCGCGCAAAACCGCGCTTCACCCACAGATGTGGCGGGATAATTCGTCGGATGCGTGAAAATCGAATAAGTATAAATACCCGAATCGTTCCTGCCCAGCGCATAACGGATTTCGATGTCTGCGACGACGCTGCCACCAGGCCCATTGCCCATTCGCCGGCCGCCCGAAATTCCCTTTATTGAAACTTCCCCGCGCACTCCGCCGTTCGATTTCGGATCGATTGTCACACGCGAAATGATCTGCTGCCCTTGTGCTGTATTGTGCGACCAATAGGCCGGCTGGCGTTGGTCTAGATTGTCGAGCATCTCAAGATTTTTATATTTGAGAGAAAGTAAATCGCCCGAATATTTGGAGATTTCCGCGGTGACGATTCCATTGTCCAGCGTGAAGCTGGTTTGGTCTTCGAAGACGGCCACCTCATTTGCCGCCAGCCGTGACAGGCCACAACAGCAAGCCACGGAAACCGTGAGAAAAAATTTGAATTTCATAGAAAAAGCTACGTCGGCAATTCGGTGTCGCGCGAATACTATTACGAACGCGGCAACGGAGGCTTAACATATTCTAAATAAGCAATCTGCCTGTCGCTATCGCCAAAACTGGGTATAGACAAACGCCGTTTCATTAACATTGACTACTGGGACTACGGAACATATGAATTACAAAATTTCTGTATGAAAAAAATTTCCCGCCCGTTTTATTCTGCCATAATTTTAAGCGCCCTTCTCCCTGCCGCCGCCGCCGTTCAATCGCTAGCGCAAAGCAATCCTGCAGATTTCACATCGGCCACGGTTTTAAATGAAATGCAGCGCGTCGCCGATTGGCAATTGGCCAATCCGGTGACAAACCGTCCGACCGGCTGGATTTGCGCCGTCGGCGACATCGGCATGATGGCCATGGCCGGAATTTCGGGCGACACTAAATATCGCGACGCCATGCTCGCCAAAGGTGAGACTAACGGCTGGCAATTGCCCGAATTTCAAGGCCGGAAATATCACGCTGACGACCAATGCATCGGCCAAGTATGGACGGAACTTTATTTTCTTTATCGCGAAAACGGGATGATTGGGCCGATGCGTGCGAAAATGGATTTTATTCTGGCCCATCCACCTGCCGATCAAAGCCTTGAAACGCGTCCCGGCCAAGTCCAGGAAACATGGTCGTGGTGCGACGCGCTCTTCATGGCGCCCCCGGCATGGGTGCGGCTGTATGCGGCAACCGATGACAAGCGCTATCTGAA
>JASHZU010000296.1 GCA_030042375.1 Verrucomicrobiia bacterium | reverse complement strand
CTTGGAGCAGCCGTTTGACGGCGGATTAGAATTTCCGATACTCGTCACAATAATCGTTTGATTGTATCAGGCCGGATGTCAGCGGCAATAGTTAGTTATGGAAATTTTGAAGGATAATCCTATGAAATCGTTCAAAAATGGATTCCCGCCGAGACAATAAAAGCGCTGCTGAAAAAGCCATAGTTGCCATTGGCGCTGGCGGTGGTAAGTTTGTTGATCAGCAGGGTCGCGGAACTGCCAGTGACGGTATGAGACGGGCCGTATCCCAGTTGATAGGCGATATCAAAATCAAATCGCTTCCACGTGCGTCCCACACCAAGGCTAAAGATATGCCGGTCCATATCCGCCACCCAGGGAGTGTAATAGGTATTGGGGACTGAATTTTCGTTGAACGCATAACCGGCGCTGGCATGCCAGCCTTTGTCAAAATATCGGGTTACACCAAGTTCGTAAATCCAGCTTTCCTGCCAGTCAAAGTCCAACTGGTAGTTTGATTTGAAAGGCGGTTTGGGAGTTTGAAGATTCTCGTGGAGGTTAAGCGAATTGAAGGAGCTCCAGTCAGTATAATTGGCATCAAACTCCAAATTCCATTTAGGCGTGGGCCGGTAGGAAACGCCTGCCACGACCGTCCACGGAAACTCCACATCCATCGATGCCGAACTATACGAAGGCGCGACGAGAGGAAAATAGTGGTAATGAGTCTGGCCATCCAGCGTTATATCCGACTGGCTGCGGAAAGTGGCACCGAAAGAAATTTTCTTTATCGGCTTCCAAAGAATGCCGGCATTAGCGCCGGCGCCCCAGCCTGAGCCTTCAAACTGAAAATAATTGGCCAGGTTTGGAGCAATGCCCTGCGCGGTCTTCATGTGGGCGTAGTTGACCATGGCGCCGACGCCAATGGACAGCGATGGCAGGATTTGCCAGGCTATTTCTGGATTAATGGTGACGTATTTTAAAGAGGCGCTGACCGCAATCGGCTGGAAACCCGTGTTCTGGGGCCAGTCCATGCTGCCGCCAAAAGGGAAATAAACGCCCAGCCCGAGGCTCACCGGCAATTTTTTAAAAGTATGAACATAAAAAAGCTGTGGAATGGCATTAATGGCTGAGCTGTAATAGGTGTTGCCGCTGTTGGCCGCGCCGGAGGGAGGCGAATAGCTTGTCTGTGAATAAATGCCATAAACGCCGCCTCGGAGGTTATCGCCGCTGAGCTGGCTCATCCCTGCCGGGTTGTAGTAAATGGCCGAAGGATTATCGGCGGTGGCCACAAACGCCTCGCCGCGCCCGGTGGCAAAGGCGTCCTGGGAGGGGAGGCTAAACCCATTGGCCAAAGCCCTGCCCGCAAAGGCCCCTGAAATGAGCCATATCAGAAGAACTTTGAGTAAGACCCTCATAGTTAATGACATACAACTGAGTGGGCGGGATTGTACACGGTTGCCCACCTGCGCCGAAAGCTTTAACTATTAACATAAGGAATAACGGCTAATTACCATGTATTATTAAATCTTTTTCAGCTTTACTTTTCTTGAATTTCCTATAAATTATGGGTAAATAAAGAATGAGAACTCTATTCAGCTTTCTAACCGGGGCTGTGGTGTATGCCATGCTTGTGATTTCAGCACAAGCGCAGGCTTATACGTCGCTGTATGTTTTTGGTGACGCTCTTTCCACGACCACGAACAATACGGCGGGTTCCAGTGAATATCCGAAGTGGTATTACGGCAAACGTTTTTCCAACGGCCGGGTTTGGGTGGAAGTCCTGGCGCAACGGCAGGGAATTCCCATTGCTAATAACTGGTCTTATTTTGATGACGGCAGTGGTTGTTTGGAAACGAATATCAAAAACTTCTCCGGCACCATCCCTCCCACAGCGCTCGTAGTGGTATGGGGTAATTGTTCCGATTTATTTGATCAAGCCGATAATGGCAATACCAACCTCAGCCAATGGACGCAAGCCATCAATCAAGACCAATCCTACGTATTTAATGATATTACGGAACTTTACGCCAAAGGAGCCCGCACTTTAATTATGCCGAACGCGGTGAATCTTGGCGAGGTGCCGGGCTTTGACTTGGTTTATGTACCGTCATATCTGAGTTTTATACGGCAGGAATGTATTGCTTATAATGCTCTTTTTTCCAGCACGGTTAGCCGAGCAGCGGCGGCTTGCCCGGGCTTGACGATTTATCAGCCGGACTTTTTCTCCTTGCTGGATAATGTGGTAACCAATGCCGACAGCTATGGCCTCACCAATGCGCTCTCCGGCGGGGAAAACATCGACGCCATTGATGCTTTGAGCAAATCCTGCAACACAAATGGATTGGGAGACAATTATGTATTCTGGGACCAATTGGATCCCACGGCGAAGTTCCATGAAATTATTGCTGATACCGTCCAGTCGCAGATTTCGCCGGTGCAATTTAGTTCGCTCGCGGTGCTTGCTTCTCAGTCACAACCCGCCACCCCGGGGCAGCAACAAGCAGCCGGCACGGTCCCCAGTCTTTTCAATGTGGGAAATTTGCCCGTGGGCCTGAGCGGTTTTGTGGATGGCACGACGAATATGGGGTCAGGCGGTTTCACATGGACTACAATCACGAACTTTAGCAGCACCAGCCCATCACAATCCCTGAATGTCAATACGCCTCCCATCCCGGTTGTTGTGGCGACAGGCGGGTACGGCAACATTTATCCCAGCGGCGGTGGCGGTGAAGCTTCGACCAATATCACGGGGTACATCCAGGCGTTCCGGCTGCGGTTTCCCTTTGCCTGGTCCTGGCCGTGAGATAAACGGTTAAACGGTTGAGGCGGCGGCAGACACCTGCTTTGACAAAGCCTCATGGCCCCAGCGCAGCATTCGTTCCGTGGTTTCCCAACTGATGCAGGAATCGGTAATGCTCACGCCGTAGCGAAGGTCCTTCAAATTTTTCGGCATCGGCTGGTTGCCTTCAAACAAATGGCTCTCGACCATCAAGCCAATGAGCGAGCGCGTGCCTTCAACCCGTTGCGCAATCACGCTGTGCCAGACGTCTTCCTGGCGCGCGAATTTTTTTTCGGAATTGGCGTGGCTGCAATCCACCATCAGCACAGGCTGCAATTTCTCAGAGATTAATTTCTCTTCCGCCGCCCGGATGCTCTCGGCGTCATAATTGGTTTTGGCACGGCCACCACGGAGGACGACATGCGCATGGGGATTGCCCGTCGTGCGGACGATGCTGGTCACGCCTTCTTCGTTAATACCCAGGAAACTGTGCGGCTGTCGCGTGGCGCCCATGGCGTCAATTGCCGTTTGCAAGCTGCCGTCGGTGCCGTTCTTCAGGCCCACGGGCATGGACAGGCCGCTGGCCATTTCGCGGTGGGTTTGGGATTCCGTCGTGCGCGCGCCAATGGCCGCCCAGGAAACCAAATCGGCAATGTACTGCGGGACGATGGGATCCAGAAATTCTGTCGCCGCCGGCAGGCCCATGCCGACAATTTCCAGCAAAACTTCCCGGGCAATTTTCAGGCCCGTCTCAATGTCCTGCGACCCGTCCAAATGCGGATCGTTGATCAATCCCTTCCAGCCGATGGTCGTCCGGGGCTTTTCAAAATAAACGCGCATGACAATTTCCATGCGATCGGCAAATTCCTTGCGCATGGCGTTGAGACGTTCGGCGTATTCGATCGCAGATTTCTTTTCGTGGATGGAACAGGGCCCGATGACGACCAGCAAACGCGGATCTTCCTGCCTGAGGATGCGGATAATGCGCTCGCGGCTGCGCGCCACCGTGGCGGACACGTCCTCCGTGGACAGCAACTGCGCCTTCAGCTCGCGCGGCGAGAGCAACCGGACGATTTCCTTAACATGTAAATTCTGCGTACGATGCATTTGAGCCTATAATAACATGCCACGGCGATGATTAAAGGCTAAAAACGGCCCGGGCGGCAGTGCCTGATCAGCGTTTGGCCCGCTGTTCGGCAAAGAAGTTTTTCAGCAGGGCCCGGCATTCGGCTTCGCGGACACCGCCGGTGATATCACAACTATGATTTAAGCCTTTAAATTGCAATAGGTTAAGCGCACTTCCGGCGGCGCCTCCTTTTGGGTCCGCCGCGCCGAAAATGACGCGCGCGATGCGTGTATGAACAATGGCGCCGGCGCACATCGGGCATGGCTCCTTCGTCACGTAAAGCGAGCAGTCCGTCAGCCGCCAATCGCCCACGGCCTCTTCCGCCTGGGTGAGCGCGAGCATTTCGGCATGCGCGGTGGCGTCCTTGAGCAATTCCACCTGGTTGAAGGCGCGGGCGATGATGCGGCCGGTGCGCACGATGACTGCGCCTACGGGCGTTTCCTCCGCTTCATAAGCGCGCGCGGCCTGCCGCAACGCTTCGCCCATAAAAAAATTGTCGCTGTGCAGGTCGATGATTGGTTCTTCATCCATAATTGTTAGCGCGAGGAAATGTTCACAATGCTTTCTTCGAGCGTCCAGTCATTTCGGCCATCGGCATAGCAGTGGCAATGCGCGGCAAAAAAGCCGCCGCGAAATTTCCAAAACCACGGCCAGATCTGTTCCCGATCCGTTTGCGGGATTTTCAATGAGCCGATTTCTTCACGCCGGAAAAATTGGAACCGCCCTTCGCGACAGGCCGGCGGCGGCGCGGTCAATTGGGTTTTTACTTCGAATAAAAACATAAGCCAATGCGTCTGCCCCTGGTAGCCATGCTCGCTTACCATGCCGGCTAAATGCAAATCTGCCGGCGTGATTTTCTCGCCCATCTCTTCTTCGGCCTCGCGGCAGGCGCAGGCATAAGGAGATTCGCCGATGTCCATTTTCAACTTGCCGCCGCATGGGCTCCAGAAGCCGCGGTTGGGCTCCTGAGTGCGCTCCAGCAGGAGAATTTCGTCCCGCTTATTGAAGCAATACAAGAGCGTGGCGACTTTATACGGCAGAACCATTGAAAAAATGTCGGGCGGCGGCTGTGGAAAGTCGAGCGCGGAAATAAAAATTCGTCTTTCACCTCTCTTCCATTTGGCTAAGCTGGTGGGACAGATGACCA
>JASHZU010000295.1 GCA_030042375.1 Verrucomicrobiia bacterium | reverse complement strand
CAAAATTCGTTCAGGGCGCGCTCCAAATCCCCCGGCGGATTCAGGTCGTACTGAAACAAAAACTGCACCGTGCGCTCGCGCGCCTCGCGTCGTTTTCCCATACTTGGTACTCCTATTTTGCCGGAGAAAGAGGTTTCAGGGAATGAAAAACTGCTCGTAATGCTTTAAAGGCGGCGTTGGCCCTGGCACGGGGGGCTACGCAGCGCTGCATCTACTATGGTTGCGGAGAAAAAAAGGCAATGATATCGAGCACAAAAATTATGGCGCCGAATACGATTCCAACTATGTTCCAGCCTGAAAACCGGGAATTGGGATTATGATTTGGCGCGACAATAGCGTTCAAATGGTTAATGGTGTTCTGGACGGGAACTAACACGAACGGCGCCAGGAGACATATAAACCAATAGGGGTCTGGCAGCCGCCACAAAATCGTCAAAATAATCCAACCGGCCGCCAACAAGCCTGGCGACGATGGAAACGAAAGCCCGCGAGAAGTCGCGGCGTCTTTAACCTCTCGAAAACATGGATAACACCATATCACTCCAAAAAAGGCCCGCCAAAATGGCATGATGTTGCTATTCGTCCGTTGTTTGATGAGCTTCCAATTTTTATAAAACCAGTAGATCTGGTAGATGCCAAAAGTCACAGTGGCCATCACAACGAGCTTGAGTGGAGAAACGGCAAAAAATAGCGGCTGTTCTCCTGGCAGTGGGGGAGGGACAATAGATGTTGTGCTTTCATCAATACCGCGCCGCTGCAATTCGGCCCTCGCGCTGTCGAGAGCTTCAGGCCGCCAATTCTCTGGCTGCCTGAACATAGCCGATAATTCCTCATTCGTTTTGCCGGCCATTTGTGCTGCCAGATTATCGGGTGCGTTCATAGGGATTCCGTCTAAGGCACCAAAAATGAACCACCCTGCTCTTTCCGACAAGTCCGGAAAAATTTGCGTGCAGGCCACGCCGTCATTGGGAGGAGCTCCCTGAACGACCCAACAATATTCCAAAACGACGCCCGGTTTCCGCGTCGGAAACGTAAAACAGCATATTCAAATTAACCACCGGAGTAATGTTTCGGCCGTTTGCAAGGTTCAGGAACCCAACGGAAAGTGTAAAACGGTCATCGAGCCTATAGTAAACGTAGCCCTTCTGGTAAGAAGGCGAAACCGCACCCCGGGTGGTTAGATTCGTATAAGATGGCGACAAAACCGACTCAACCTGAGAAACAGTCATGCCGGATTTTATCTTGGGAAGCAAAGTATTCAACGGCTCAGGTATCAACGGTTCATCCGCCGAAAACGCCTGAAGTGACATGACGCAACCAAGTAGAAGTGTAAGGATAACGGTTTTCATATTTGAGTTAGATACATCAAGCCTAAGCCGCGCCTATCGGAAGTCAAATTCCGAAAACTCCGCTCATTCTCCCAAAAATTTTTCAGTTGATTCGACGATAAGCGTTCGCCTATAGAGTAAGCCGAAATCAGCAGGCACGATGAAAATCCCGGACAAAAACCAGGAGAGAATTTACCGGACGGTTTGCGCTTTCAATTTGATCGAGCTTTTAGTCGCCATTGCCATTATCGCCATCCTGGCCGCCCTGCTCCTGCCGGTGCTGGCCAAAGCCAAAGCCCGGGCGCACACGACCAGCTGCATGTCCAATTTGCGGCAATGGGGCCTGGCGGAACAAATCTATGCGTCCAGCAATCACGATGGCATCCCCTGCGATGGCCTGGACCGGGACAACGGCGATATCTACCCGGGAAGCAACATGCAATTCAACGCCGCCAACTGGATCAATTGTCTGCCGGAGTTGGTCAATGAACACGACCTCTCAGACTATGCTTCAAACGCCACGACTTCGGCGGTGGAGAATTCGAAAATTCTGCCCTTTGCCGGCGGTGTTGGAAAAATATGGGAATGCCCGGCAGCCACGATGTCACAGCAGGATTTGCAGAATTTACAAGGCGCGGGAGCCGGGGGATTTTTCAGCTACGTAATGAATATTGATTTGAAAGGAAGTCCTAACCAGGATTTTGACCAGGCCCCGGGAGAATACATGCCTTTTCCCCAGGAGCCAAGGTTGTCTTCCCTCGCCAAACCTTCGGCCACGGTCTTTATGGAAGATGCCGTTTTCAATTACGAAGAAGGGCAGAATAACGGTTATTCGCCTGACAATTATACGTACTCCCTCAACCCAGCGTTGCGCTGGCGGTCGTTTCCCGCGCGGCATAATGACGGCGGAGGAATTTTAAATTTTACCGATGGACACGCCAGTTATTACGCCAATTCCTATGTCAACCGCGAGCAGGACAGCCGCTGGGAATGGCTGAATCCCGATATCATTTGGAACCCGGCTTATCGGGCAGTAAATCCGTGACAGCTTACTTCAAATTCGTCGGATTGAGGCCCTTCAAATCCGCAGGCAGGAAGATACCGTCTTTGCGGATGAGTTCGCCGTCGAACCACACTTCTCCCCCGCCCCATTCTTTGCGCTGGATGAGGACCATATCCCAATGCACGGCGCTGCGGTTGCCGTTGTCGCATTCCTCGTAGGCCTGGCCGGGCGTGAAGTGCAGCGAGCCGGCGATTTTTTCATCAAACAAAATGTCGCACATGGGACTGAGGATATAGGGATTGAAGCCGAGGGAAAATTCTCCCACGTACCGCGCGCCGGCATCGGTATCGAGAATTTCGTTAATGCGTTTGGTGTTGTTGGCGGTCGCACCAACGATTTTGCCGTCGTTAAATTCGAGGCGCACGTTTTCAAACTTGGTGCCGGAATAAAGCGTGGGCGTATTGAACTGAATCGTGCCGTTCACGGAATTTTTCACCGGGCAGGAAAAGACTTCGCCATCGGGAATGTTGCGGTCGCCCTTGCACATCTTGGCGCCGATGCCTTTGATGCTAAACGTAAGGTCGGTGCCCGGAGCCCTGAGATGGACTTTGTCGGCGCGTTTCATGCGGCGCTCGAGCGGGACCATGGCGCGGGCCATTTTCGCGTAATCCATGGTACAGACATCGAAATACAAATTTTCAAACGCTTCGGTACTCATGCCGGCGGCCTGGGCCATGCTGGGCGTGGGCCAGCGCAGCACGCACCAACGGGTCTTGTTCACGCGATAATCCTGCACGGGACGAATCGTCTTGGAATACAACTGCATGAGGTTGCTGGGCACGTCGGCATTTTCAGTGGCGTTGGCGCTGCCACGAATGGCGATGTAGGCTTGCATCTTTTTCATGCGGAACATTTCGATGTCACGAATCTGCGCGGCCTGCGACTCATTGATATCGCGCAGGATTTCGCGGGTCAGGCGGGTGTGGCGTGCCTCGATAAACGGCAGGCCGCCGGCCTGGCGCACAGCACGGATGAGTTCAATCGAAAATTCGTCCGGTACGTCAATCATGTCCAGGAGCGCGTGGTCGCCCTTTTTTATTTGGGTGGAGTAATTGACCAGAAGTTTGGCAAGTTTGGTATAACGCGGATCAGTCATAAATTGTCCGTGGAAGGTAAATGAATTTCCGGAATTTGCTAGAATAGAAAAAAGGCAGGGATCGCCTTCCATGAAATTCGCTTGCACTACGAATCCATTACTCTAATGTCACCAGCGATTCGGGCATCGTTTGGCCAGAGGCATAACCAAACTTTAATTCATTATGAAAACCGTGCTTCGGAGTCTGTTACCGATTGTTCCAGTTATGGCAGGTTTAGCCCTCTTCACCCCGTGCCCATCGCCGGCCGGTTGCATCACCATCATTTGCCCGGATATTCTCATTACGAATGTCTGCAGCAATTGTGTCATAGTCACTTATAGCGCGATTGCGGTTACAGATGCCTGTTGCACGAACGGCGTCACGGTAACCTATGATCCCCCGCAAAGGACTTGTTTTGATCCCGGAACGCACACGGTGGAGGTGAGAGTAACCGATGACTGCGGAAATGCGGCCACGAACTATTTCAAGGTAGACGTGATCAGTAACATTTGCGATAACTGCAACAACCGGTTTGTTTACTTCCTGAACGCGAGCAATCTCGTGGTCCATGCCTGTGGTGATTGTACGGTGGTCCACTACCCGTTAAGGGCGATTGATCCCACTTGCGGAGAAAATACGAATATCACCCCGACGTTTGATCCGCCGGACGGCAGTTGCCTTCTTCCCGGCATTACCACGGTATCGTGTGTGGCCGTCTCTGACTGCGGGAATTGCGGACATACCAATTTTACCGTGACAGTCATCCAGGACACCAACCCGCCGGCCATTAATTGCCCAAGTAATATCATGGTAATGTCCTGTACCAATAGCGGCCCGGGAACCAATTTGGTCCCCAACCCTGGGTTTGAAACCTACACCAGTTGTCCCACAGTCCAGGGTCAAATCACCCTGGCGACACCGTGGTTTTCTGTTAATGCGAGCGCGCCTGACTATTACAATACCTGTGCCGGCGACAATCCCTTCATCGGAGTGCCGATCAATTATTACACCGGCCGTGGAGAATTGTCGCCACATAGCGGACAGGGCTATGCTGGTATCATCGCTATGGATAATATTCCTGAAGTCGGCAATTCCCTGCCGCCTGCCGACCAGAGCGAACGTACCTACCTGGAAGTCAAGCTGACCAATCCACTCGTGGCGGGTCATAAGTATCAGGTGGGCTTTTACGCCTCACATGCGAACCTGGGCAGTTGCGCGATTGATAATTTGGGCGCGTACCTTTCAGTGAAAAAAGAAAGCCAGGTGGGCGAACTGGGTAACGGAGCGGAACCGTTTATCGTCACGCCGACCGTGCGCAATCCCGCGGGGAATTTTCTTCTCTACACCAACTGGACTTTGATCGAAGGAACTTATACAGCGACTGGTGGAGAATCCTACCTGACTATCGGCAACTTTTATCCCAACTCCGCAACGCCGACCGAACCGACAGTTTCTTATGAAACTCCGGGTGGCCCCTATGGCTCCCTGTTCGCCTATTACTTTATTGATGATGTGTCGGTCGCGGAGGAAGGAACGAGCGGATGCAGCACCATCAGCTATGGGCCCGCCAATTTAGAGGGAAACGAATTCGTGGTTAATTCCTGCACAAATGTGCCGGTTTATTACAATGCGACCGCGTCCAGTTCCACCTGTACCAATGTCACGGTGGTTTGCACGCCGCCCTCGGGCACTTCTTTCGCTCCTAATAGCACCAACATGGTCAAGTGCGTCGCCACGGATTGTTGCGGCAATAGTAATTCGTGCAGCTTCACTGTGGTCGTACTGAGCAATTGCGGCTCAGGCACAGGAACGACCCAAAAACATAAGCCTCCGGCGAAGCATGGATTCTGGTCCCATATTTTTTAATTCGGAAAAATACGAACTTGTTAAACATAAAGTATTTATCGTTTATCGATAAATAATAGTTGACATACAACGTATAAATCCGGTATTTTGGAGGCATGAATGCGAATGAAATTTCTCAAAGCGCCACAACACGGATAAACCGCATCATTAAAGTCAGCAGCATTTTCAAATGGCTATTTTTGGTCGCCGCCCTCTTTTCCGTTTATATCGGACTGGGCATTGCCATCCAAATCCTCACGGGACACAGATTTGAATATCCTTTGAACGGCCAGACTGAAGTCATCCGGGAGTACGCGGGCAGTTGGATTGAAGCCGCCTGCAGAATTACCGAAGGGATCTTCGCCTGGTTCTGCTTCAAGCTGTTTACCATTTATGCGCGCGGCGAACTTTTTACATCGAAAATCGGTGATTATATTCGTTTGGCGGGCTGCGCCTATTTGTTGAAGGCGTTTCTGGACGTTTCCTATCGGCTCATTTTGGTTCATCCGACAAGGGAATTTACGTTTTCCGGATGGGGGCTTTCGCTGGTGTATTTACTGGCTTTGATTTTTGCTTTATTCCCCGGTTTTTTAATTCTCTTTATCGCCTGGATTTCCGACGAGGGACGGAAAATTCAGGAGGAACAGGCCTTAACCGTTTAGCGCCATGCCTATCATTATTAATTTGGACGTGGTCCTGGCACAGCGAAAAATGCGGCTGAACGATTTGGCGGAGGCCGTGGGCATTACGCCGCAAAATTTATCCATC
>JASHZU010000294.1 GCA_030042375.1 Verrucomicrobiia bacterium | reverse complement strand
CCGGCATGCAATTGCATGGTTGCAATACCACATTGTACGCAAAAAAATCCTGGTTCATGCTGGATGATGAGATTGTCTGTCTCGGCGCAGGAATTACCTGTGGTGGACCTTCGGAAGTAGATACCACTGCGGAAGACCGGCGGCTCGGAAATCCTATCACCAGCAGCTTTACCATAAATGGCACAGCCATAACGCCCACAGTTGGCTGGAGTTCAAATTTACCGAGCGCCACCCCTTCCTGGTGCGCGTTAAGCGGCACGGGCGGCTATTATTTCCCTGCGGGCAACTCGAATCTTCAAGCGACTTTTATTTCCAATAGCGGCTCATGGTCCCAGATTAATAGCGGCGATTCCACCACCGTTTATACCGACGATTATTTGAAACTGTGGTTCAATCACGGTGTGCAGCCGGTAAACGCTTCTTACTCCTATGTCATTCTGCCCACCATGAACACCGCCACCGTCAGCAATTACACCGCGAATCCGGATATCGTAATCCTGACCAATACATCCTTTGTACAGGCTGTTAAAAAACCTTCCCTTGGTGTCGTGGCCGCAAATTTTTGGACCAACGGCATCAGTTCAGCCGATTTGATTTCCGTGAACAATGAGTCATCGGTCATCACCATGGAAAGTTCCAACGGCATTTCCGTGGGCATTTCCGACCCTACGCAGACCAACACCGGTTCCATTACCGTGACCCTGAACCGCGCCGCTACCGGCTTTCAGTCCGCGGATGCAGGCATCACGGTGCAGCAGCTCTCCCCGCAAATTGTTTTTTCAGTAAATGTCAACGGCGCGCTGGGTAAAACGTTTCAGGCATCATTCGCCTATACCAATTCCCTGTGGCCCGCGTTGAACAACGTATCGCCTGTTGGCACTACATTATTTGAATCCACCAATACGTTCGCCTTTAATGTCACTTCCGGTTACGGGATTCCATCAAGCAATGTTGTCCTGACTGTGAACGGCGTGGTCGAAACCAACCTCGTCCTGACCGGGTCAAATAATAATTGGAATGTCAGTTATCCCCACCTCCTGCCAAACATGGTTTACACCGTCGTCGTTACCGTGACCGATACCAATGGAAACATCGCCACCACGACCAAAAACTTCGACACCTTCAGCCCTGCAAACTATACCTGGGAAGCGGAGGACTTTGATTACAACGGCGGCCACTTTATTGACAACCCGCAGACCAATGCCTACGCCGGCTTGAGTGCCGATGTTAACGCGGACACGCATCAGGTCAATTTTGATGGGACGGACCTTTATCGTCCTAATGGGATGGACACCGAAGTCAATGGCGATGTTGTCAGGCCGCAATATAATGGGACCGGATTTTCCGATTATAGCATCGGTTATTTCAGCCCCGGTTCCTGGGCGAACTACACCAGGCATTTCCCCGCTGGCAGTTATTATGTTTACGGACGCCTCGCTGCCGGGGGCGGTGCGACGACCTGCACGCTGGCCGAAGTGACCAGAGGTTGGGGTACCACCACTCAAGCAACAAATTTCCTGGGCACCTTCTTCGTGCCTAATACCGCATGGGAAACCTATAATTACATTCCTTTGACCGATAATTTTGGAAATCCGGTGATTGTATCGTTTAACGGTTCCACCAATACCTTGCAATTGGGCAGGCCATCGTCAGACAGCGCAGACTGTAATGCTAATTTTCTCATGTTAGTACCGGTGTTTGAATTAACCTCAAAAGTCAATGCCACGAACTTGGTCTTCTCCTTCCCCACCCAATCAGGATTCAATTATCAGGTAGAATATAAAAATGCTCTGACCGATGCCCAATGGACACCGTTGGGCAGCAGTCTCCCCGGCAATAACTTGGCGGAATCCGCAACTAATCCCGTCGTCAACCAAACATGCTTCTACCGCGTGCAAATCGAATAAGCTTAAAAAAGCTCGACACGAAGTAGGGCAATTAATGAAAATCATGGCTGAATTAATTATGGGCTATACATTCCACCACCTCCGCAAATTTTGCCTTAAAGCAGTTCCTCTCACTTGTATTGCGATGCTTTTGACAGGCGCCGTCACAATGGCCGCCGACAGCGTATCGCCCATCGGCAACTCAAATATTGAAAGCCAGGTCGAGGCGTTGCTTTCGCAGATGACGCAAGACGAGAAAATTGGCCAGATGGTTCAGGTGGATTCCGACGCGCTGACGAATAAAAGCGATGTGCAGACCTACTTTCTGGGCTCGGTTTTGAGCGGCGGTGATTCCGATCCACCCAACCATGATAACACTCCGCAAAGCTGGCTGAACTATGCTACCAGTTTTGAATCATATGCATTGCAAACACGATTAAAAATTCCGTTGCTCTACGGCATTGACACGGTTCACGGTCACAACAACATTGATGGTGCCGTCATTTTCCCTCATAACATCGGCATGGGCGCGACCCACGACCCGGACATCGTCGAACGGGAAGGGCGTGTTACTGCGGAGGAAATCGCCGGCACGGGGATTCGCTGGGGATTTGCGCCTTGCGTTGCCGTGGCCCAGGACGAGCGCTGGGGCCGCACCTACGAAAGTTACGGGCAAAGCCCGGAACTGGTTTCTGAATTGGGTGCGGCGGCGGTCCATGGTTTTCAGGGCGATGAACTTTCCCCCGATCCCACTTCCGTTTTAGCCTGTGCCAAGCATTATCTGGCAGATGGTGGCACCACCAACGGTATTGATCAGGGCAATACCATTTGCGATGAAGCCACGTTGCGGAAACTTTATCTCCCGCCGTATCGCGCCGCCATCAAGGCCGGCGTGGGCTCTATCATGGTTTCCTACAGCAGTTGGAATGGCAAAAAAATGAGCGGTAACAAGTACCTGCTCACCGACGTCCTGAAAAACGAATTGGGCTTCAAAGGCTTTTTAGTTTCTGACTGGGCGGCCATTGACCAGATTTCGCCCGATTACAAAAATGACATTGAACAGTCCGTGAATGCCGGATTGGACATGTTTATGATTCCCTATGGCTCGGACAGGCCGAACAACTATGTCACATTCATCCAGGACTTGAAGGAATTGGTTGCGGAAGGAAAAGTGCCGCAATCGCGCATTGATGACGCGGTGCGCCGGATTCTCCGAATTAAATTTCAAATGGGACTGTTCAATAATACGCCGGTTGATCCCGCTTTGACCGCCGCCATTGGTTCGCCGGAACATCGGGCAGTGGCGCGACAGGCAGTGCGCGAATCACTCGTGCTTCTGAAAAATAAAGGACACATCCTGCCCCTCTCTAAGGATATTAAGCATCTGGCCGTAGTCGGGGCTGCGGCAGATGATTTGGGAATGCAATGCGGCGGCTGGACGATTAGCTGGCAGGGCGCGCATGGCAACGTGACTCATGGCGGTACCACGATTCTTGCGGCGATTCGTCAGGCGGTTTCGCCGGAAACGCAAGTGACTTATTCGCCCGATGGCAGCAATCTGGGCAATCCCGACGCAGTCATTGTTATTGTTGGTGAGCCACCTTACGCCGAAATGAGGGGCGACCGTACGAATTTGATCCTTTCAGTAGAAGACCTTGCTTTAGTCGCCACGGCCAAAAGCTCCGGGGCGCCCGTCATCACGATTTTAATTTCCGGCCGGCCTTTGATTTTGGACTCGGCGTTGCGCGACAGCCGTGCGCTCATTGCCGCGTGGCTGCCCGGCACCGAAGGCTCGGGTGTCGCTGATGTATTATTTGGTGACTATCGCTTCACTGGCAAACTGCCACGCGACTGGCCCAGCAATAACGAGCACATTCGCGTCGGTTCCAAAGGCGAACACCCGTCTTTCCCATTCGGATTTGGATTGACCGATTAATACATTCGCGCCAATCATCTAGCAGTTGACAATCAGACATCTGATTAGGATTAATGATGCGACTAACCCATCAGCCGCCTCCAGTAATCTATCTTCTAAGTTTACTCTAAAACAAACGTCCTAGATACAAAATTTACGAACGAACGTTCTATTGTATCTCTTGCCGCATTATAAGATAGTGCATCTAATCCCGACGGTTTGTGAAGAATGTTATGCCAACAACTTCAACTTTCAGTAAACCTCATCCCCCCTATGAAAACTGCAATCAAATATCCCGCCTACTTCCTTCTGCTGGCTTTTGTCTGCGCTTTTTGCCAGTTGTCCTACGCATCGCAATATTGGGTGGGTACAGACGCCTACAATAACGTAAGCACCAACTGGTCGGATTTCAATAACTGGTGTCTGGGCGGCCCGCCGTTGGCTACGGGCGGCGCGGTGTTTTCCAACGATGTTTCTGTGCAGGCGTCCTCGCCGTATTCGGCAGTGGGCAATGGCTCTGGTGGTATCGCCAACTACGCCAGCTTCAACAACGTTGTAGATTTAAATTTTGAGACCAGCGCGTCATTTGGTCACGGTGCGATTAATTCTTTGCAATATACCAACGTCGGCTTTTTCCAAAATACTCTGATCTCCAGCAACGTCACTCTTATCGTCTCAAACGGGCTTACTGTTGGAAATACTTCCATTGACTTCGGTGCGGCTGCGATGACTGCCACCATAGGCGGCACGAATGGCACATTAAGCCTCCCCAATACAAGTCAAACGATGTTTGTCGGCTTGGGCAGTTCTTCTGCAGACGCATCTCGCGATGCAACCTTGGATATGTCCGGCCTTGGGACGTTTAACGCCAACATTAGCCACTTGTTTGTGGGTGTCGGCGGTACGGCTGAAGGAATTTCGGAAAACCGTATGGACGGCACCTTGTATTTGGCCTTAACCAATACCATCTCCGCGTCCCTCTCGACGAATGGTATGGAAACCAGTGATACCGGCGCCGACACTCCCCTTGACGTCGGTGAAAGCGACTCCAATGGCGGCAGCGCTCCAAGCGGCTTATATCTCGGAAAAACCAATGGTATTTCCGCCGACGGCATCGGCACTGGCCGACAAAAAACCACTGGATTTATTATTTTTAATCCCAATCTCGCCGCCAATGGCATTACTCCATCTGCCTATTTCCGCGGTTTCAGTACAAATTACGTAGGCAACTGGGACATCGGCGATGGCATTGCCAATAGTGGTACCACAACTTGCAGCGGTACCAATGATTTCACCACTACCAGCGGCGGTAGCGATGGTTATGTAAATGCGCTGGTTGGCACGATGTATGTGGGCAAGGCAGGAAACAATAGCGGTGGAGGCGCCAGCATCGGTCTGCTCGGCTTTGATAATGGCGTTTTCAATATAACGACGCTCTACGCCGGCTTCCATCCCTACACCGGCACGACGACAGCGACAACAAAAACCGGCACGGGTTATATTAATGTAGGTGCCAGTTCTCCCCCGGCGATCATTGGCACCTTGAATGTGAGCAGCAATTTATATATGGGCAACACCAGCGGCGGCAGCGGTGACAATGCGGCGGGAACGTTAAACATCACCAATGGCGTTGCGAATATATACGCGATTGTGACCGACCCATTTCATATCGGCACTGGCACTATCAATATGAGCGGAGGCACGCTCACTGTGACAAACACGATAGGTACGTTGGCCTCACCGTTGACTACCTTAAGTATGATTAATGCCGCGACGCTGCAGTTGACCGTCACCAACACCAGCACCAACACTGAGGTCAGTACGCTTTTCAGCGACGACAGCGGAGTCATTAAAATTAGCTCCATGCCCACCCCCTTGAGCTATCCGACCCAGTACCCAATTCTCGGGTATTCGTCCGGCGGCAGCGGTGTTACCTTCACTCTGGGCTCTTTGCCCGGCACTTTCACTGGTTACGTTTCCAATGACAACTCCGCTACGCTCTGGCTCGTGGTCACCAACGGCCCCTTGCCGCCCAAGATATCTCAATGGGGCGGTGGCGTGAACAATATTTGGGACACGACAACCCGTAATTGGACGAATAATGATATCGCCACAAATTATAGCGAAGGAGATTTGGTCCTCTTTAGCGACCAGGCCCAGAGGAACAGTGTCAGTCTCAGCGTCGCACATTCGCCGTCACTCTGGACTATGACGAATAATGTCTTGAACTACACCTTCAGCGGCGCCGGCAGCGTGATTGGCTCAGCCGCGCTCATCATGAATGGCACTGCCCAGGTGACGCTGGCAGATACTGGCGGCGACGGCTTCGGCGGCGGCATCCAGATTAATTATGGCGGTACGGTCGTCCTGGATCAGACCACGAGCGCCATTTCAGGCGGTGTAAATATCGCCAGCGGCACCCTTCAAATTGGCAACAATGATGCCAATGGCGCATTGCCGTCAGGCGGGATTTCTGATAACGGTACCATTATCTTCGATCAAACCGTCAATAGCCCTGTCTCTGCGGGCATTGCCGGAACCGGTGAATTGACGTTAAATGGAAGCGGCGGCGTTACGCTAAGCGGTGCCAGTACTTATACCGGTGCCACTCTTGTCAACGCCGGCTCATTGGTTTTGACCAATTCAGGTTCTATTACCAATACCTCCGGTGTAACCGTCAATAGCGCAACCCTTGATGTTTCCGGTGTCACGGGTGCCACAACGCTGAATGCTCTCACTTTCAGCGGCGGGACGCTTGACGTGGCGGTAGGCTATATCGAAACCAATCTTAACATCGTCAACAGCCTGACCATGAGTGGCGGCCACACTACCATCAATGTCCGTTCGTTGCCGCCGATTGCTTCCTTCCCCACCACGGTGACTCTGCTCTCTGCCGCTGGCGGCATCACTGGCTATAATTTTGTCCTCGGCACAATCCCGGCTGGGTATTCCGGTAACATTTCTCAGAGCGGCAATAACGTCGTGCTGACAGTGACAGGTGGGACTGTCGGCCAGCGGCCTGAAGTCATCTGGAGCGGCGATGATGTCGTCAACAACAACACCAATTGGTCCGATGCTGTAAACTGGCTGGAGCCCGGCGAGCCAACCGCCTCGGATAACGTCGTCTTCAACGAAGCGGGTGCCATAGGCTCCTCTGCCTTGAATTCTACGGGCGGTGGTGCAAGCCAGTTGAATTTTGCGAACGTAAACAACATCGTTAATGGTAATTTCACGATTTCCACCCTGATTTACACCAACATCGGCGGCAACTATCAAAACACTTACATTAACAATGGCGATACGCTGACCATCACCAACCAAAGCACCAATACGCTTCTATCCATTGGCAGTGCTTCCGCGGACTTCGGTTCCAGCGCGTTGGAATACGTGACCATTGCCGGCGCGAGTGGCACGCTCAGCGTCAACAACACCAATGATACCATCTATGTAGGGTTAGTGGATTCCAGCGCCGTGGGCGAGGAAGCTACTTTAGATATGTCCGGGCTGGGCACCTTCAACGCCAACGTCAGTTCATTCGCCGTGGGGGCGGTAAACACCACCACGTTTGATAACGGCGGAAACGTCTATCTTGCCCAAAACAACAACATTACCGCAGTCGGCGGCGGGAATAGCGAAACCGCACAGACCGAAGACCTCTCGTTTATGGTCGGCGAAAGCGGCAAGGGCGGGTCGGCTACGCCGTGCTATCTGTATTTGGGCCAGCAAAATACCATCAATGCTAACTACATCGGCGTCTCTCTCGCCAAACAAAATGGTGTGATGGAATTCAATCCCACCTGGGTGAATCCCACGGTAACCATCCGCGGTGGCAATGGTGTCAGCCCCGTTAATGTCTGGTCCATCGGTGATGCGCTGGCGCAAACCGGTTCTTCCACGTCGCCCAACGGCACCGTTGATTTCACCGCCACCACTGGCGGCGCAGCGGGTTCGGTCAATGCGCTGGTCACCACCATGTATATCGGCCGTGCCGCCAATGTCTCCGGCCCCCATGCTGCGACAGGCACGTTGAACATTGGAGCGGGCACATTCTCTGCCGGCACCATTTACCTCGGTTATCTGTCCACCAGCGTCAGCGATTACGGTGTTGGCGCCATTAATGTGGATGGCCCCGGCTCGTTGCAGGTAGGCACACTGAATATGGCTACGACCACCGGCACTGCCGGCTCGGCAAATACGACTGGCACCTTGACCATCAACGCCGGGTCCGTTTACGCTGGCACTATCAATGGCGACACGAATGCTACAGCCATTGCGTCTTCCGAAGGCGGCCAAAGCTTCATTTATCTCAATGGCGGTTCGTTGGTGATCTCCAACTTCGCGGGCATCACCGGCCAGCCCATTGGCACGTTCAGCATCTCCAGCGGCACCACCCTGGGCCTGGATGTAAACGGCCTGACCGGCGCTACCAATATTGTGGCCACGAGCTTCTCCGTTGGCGGTCCGATCTCGCTCACCATCGGTTCACTGAGCGGCGTGAGTCCCTCAATTGCTTATCCGCTCATCAGTTACGGCGCCAGCTCTGACCCATACAACAACCTGACCCTGAGCCTGCCGGCCGGTTTTGCCGGAAGCCTGGTGGATAACACCACCGACCAACGCATTGACTTGCTATTGACCACCGTGGTGCCAACCGTTCCGCCACATATCACCAGCATGGGCGTCAGTGGAAAGACATTGACCATCACAGCCACCAATGGCGTTTACAACGGCAATTTCGTCTTATTGGAAAGCACCAACCTGCTCAAACCGGTCGCGCAATGGACGCGGGTGCTGACGAACAGCTTTAACGCCAGTGGCACGCTCAACCTATCAACCAACGTGGTGACGCCAGGGACACCCGAAGAGTTCTATCTCCTTGAGGAACCTTGAGTGGGATGCGTTAAACAATGGATTAAGGGCGATTGAGTTCGTTTGAGATATGGCGAGGTTGCCGTAGTAGCTAGTGGCAACCCGCCGGGCGAAACCGCCAGCCTGTTTGCAGGATTGGCGGTTTTTCTTTAAAACACCGTCACCACTTCCGATTCCCCCGCCTGAATAAGTCACACGTTTGTAACTCATTTGGATTTGCCTGCCTGCCGATAAATTGGGGAGAGTATAGCGTGGTGAAGAATGACGATATGTTTCCCGCTTCCTTTGCCAAATTCTGGCGCGAAAGCGTCGTGGCCCTGGTGCTCGGGCAGCTCACGCAAGGCGTGACGCCGGACAAAATCGCCCTGTCGATTGCCTTGGGATTGAGCCTGGGCATCATTCCCATCCTCGGCATCACCACCATGCTCTGCGCCATCGCGGCGATTTGGCTGCGCCTCAACCAGCCGGTCATCCAGTTCGTCAACTGGCTGGTGTATCCCCTCGAATTGGCGTTGCTCCTCATCTTCATCCGCATCGGCGAATGGATTACCCACGCTCCCGCTTTGACCCTTTCGCTTCCCCAGTTGATCCAGAAATTTCACGATTCACCTATGAAATTCTTCCA
>JASHZU010000293.1 GCA_030042375.1 Verrucomicrobiia bacterium | reverse complement strand
AATGGCGCAAACGCTCGCCGACGTGCATCCTTATCCCAAGGGCCAGACCATTATCCAGCCTTTTGATCATCCCATCAAAAAGGACAGTCACCTGGTCATCCTGCGCGGCAATCTTGCGCCGGAAGGCGCCGTCGCCAAAATCACCGGCAAAGAAGGACTGCAATTCACCGGGCGCGCGCGCGTATTCAATTCCGAGGAATCCGCGCTGCAAAAAATTCTCGACGGCTCGATTGTCAAAGGCGATGTCATTGTCATCCGCTATGAAGGGCCGCGCGGCGGTCCGGGCATGCGCGAAATGCTTTCGCCCACCTCCGCCATCATGGGCAAGGGACTGGGAAAAGACGTGGCACTCATTACGGACGGGCGGTTCAGCGGTGGCAGCCACGGCTTCGTCGTGGGCCATATCACGCCGGAAGCCTACACCGGCGGTCCGCTGGCAGTGGTGAAAGACGGCGACCACATCACCATTGACGCCGCAAAACGGCAGCTCAACCTGGAGATCCCTGCCGCCGAACTAAAAAAACGCCTCAAAGCCTGGCGCGCGCCCAAACCGCGTTACACCCGCGGCGTGCTGGCGAAATACGCGTCACACGTGACCAGCGCCTCCGAAGGCGCGGTGACGGATAAAGATTTGGTGTTGTAAACTCAGAAAAGAGGTATTGCAGAACTTAGAAATTGCTCACCCACTGGCTAAAATCCTCGCCAGTGGGCGAAATCCCCACCGCGCCGAAGTCTCCACTTTGCGGGGATGAAGGCGCGTTCTTTGACATATTCTGAAGTAGGAGCCGAGGTGACGAGGCTCTGATTGAATCAACCCAAATCAACCCTCTCTGATCGGAAAACAAACCGATTACAAACCGATACATACCAAAAAATGAATCGGGATTGCCATCGACCTGATACATTTTCGGACTTTTCTTGTAACCCTCTCCGTCCAATTCGTAAGTAAAGGAGAGTGGCGAATTTTAGTGAAAAGCACGCTATTTATCCTGTTACCCCCGTTTACGGCGGCAATGGCTGTTTTCCTCGCGCTGACCTGATCTTGAAAAGGGCGTTTTTTTTGTCACCTCCTTTCCGGTTTAGGGACTTACTTGGCAATATGATGAATATTAATACAATCAGCACGGTGGAAACCAACGACGCCAGCCTGGTGAGTGAAAGCCTGTCGGGAAACCGCGAGGCATTCGGGCAAATCGTCGGACGCTATCAAACCCTAATTTGTTCGCTCGCCTACAGCGCGACGGGCAGTTTCAGCCAAAGCCAGGATTTGGCGCAGGAAACCTTTGTCATTGCCTGGAAACGGCTTTCCGAACTGCGGGAGCCGGGCAAGCTGCGCTCGTGGCTGTGCGGCATCCTCAAACACCGCATTTATAAAAATTACCGGCAACAGGGCCACGAACCGGCCCATGCCGCCGAGACCCTGGAGGCCGCGCAAGAATTGTCCTCGGGCGAATTGCCGCCATCGGAACAGGCTATCAGCCGGGAGGAAGAAGTCATTTTATGGCGTTCGTTGGAAAAGATCCCGGATATTTACCGCGAGCCGCTGGTGCTGTTTTATCGCGAACATCAATCCATTGAAGCCGTCGCGGCAAATTTGGACTTGAGCGAGGATGCAGTGAAGCAGCGCCTTTCGCGTGGGAGAAAATTATTGCAGGAAGAAGTGCTGTCCTTCGTCGAAGGAACGTTGGAACGGACGAATCCGGGCAAGGGATTTACGCTCAGCGTCATGGCATCGTTGCCGGCGCTGGTGATTTCCACCAAGGCGGCAGCCCTGGGCGCGACCGCGGCCAAAGGCAGCGCTGCGGCAAAAGCTGCTGGGATGATGGGCTTATTCGGGGCCATTTTGACCCCGTTGTTGGTCATTTTTGGAAATTATGCCAGCTATCGCATGAGCATCGACGAAGCCCACACGGACGAAGAACGCTATTACATCAAAAAGGCGTTTCGAGATGCCCTCATCTCTGCCCTGGTTCTGTCCGCAGTGTGCGCGATGCCATTATATTGGTCGTTGCGAAGTCACCAGGACCTTTATTTATTTCCCGGCCTCCTGATTAGCCAAACCATTGTCATCTATTTCCTCACACTCCTGGCGGTCGTCATCCGCTCCCTGCCCTATCGCCGCAGGTTCCTGGCCAAAATTTTGGCCGATGACTATGCCGGTAAATTCCCCGAAGCAGCGTTCGAATATCAAAGCCGGTGGAACTTGTTTGGTCTGCCGCTCCTGCACATCCGCCTCGGCGACCGGTTTGACGTGATGCGCGGCCCGGTGAAAGCCTGGATTGCCATTGGCAGCAGCCATGCCGTCGGAGTGGTTTTTGCCTCCGGCGGACTGGCCGTCGCCCCGATCAGTTTTGGCGGCATCGCCATTGGCTTATTGCCTTTCGGCGCCATTGCCATGGGAGTTTTTCCACTCGGCGCCATCTCGCTTGGTATTTGGGCCTTTGGCGGTTTTGCCTTCGGCTGGCAGGTTTGTTGTGGCGCTGGGGCGGCCTTGCACGCGGCTATGGGGGGTGTGACGGTGGCGCGTGATTTTGCCAGTGGCGGCATAGCGCACGCCGCGCAAGCCAATACCGAAGCCGCCAAACTATTCTTCCAACAAAATCTTTTCTTCCGCATCGCCCAGGCCATTGGAAACCATGGTATCTTGATGATGCTGGTGTGGGTTCTCCCCGTTTCCTTGCAGTCTTATATCATGGCCCGTTCGCGCCGCCAGCGGGAACAAGGCAACACGGCTGCCAATTAAGATTTCCATTGTCAGATTCAACCCGAAAAGAAACAACGAAAAAGGTTCTTGAACAGAGATGCAGGTGGATTCAAGATAACGGAAGTCAGCCAAAATCATTGAAGGTTACTTATGCCTGAATTTAAATTTTCGTGTCCGCAATGCGGCCAGAATATTCTGTGCGATACCGGCTATTCCGGCGTCCAGATTACCTGCCCTTCGTGCAACCAGGCAATTCTCGTCCCGCAGGCACCCGGTTATGCCGCGCCGCCTCCGGCGCCCTCACCCGCCGCGCCGCCGGCATCGCGCACCATGCACAACACCGGCGCACCCGCAGTTGGCCAGCGCTTTGCCGCTGCGCAACCACCACTGCCCCCGGCAAAATCGAACACGTTGCGGAACATATTGGTGATTACCGCCTGCATCATCCTCGTGGCGGCGCTGGGCGCGGGCGGCTGGATTGGCTATTCGAAATATAAAGCCAACCAGGCGTTGAAAAAAGGCAACCCGGCGGCGATGGTGACACCGCCTACGGCCACGCAAAGCAACGACGCCATCGATCTTTTAACGAAGGTGCACAACGCCTATACCAATTTAACAAGCCTGACGATCTCCGGGACATCAGTCATGGCGCTGGACATGTCTCAATTAACTGCCGCCGACCTGAATCCGAACGCCAAGAAAACCACGGAAAGCAAGAGACCGCGCCGGGGGAACATCCCCAAGGCCATCACCAACACGATGGATGTGACCATCAAAATGGAGCGGCCTAATTTGTATTGTATGGAAGGAATTTCCAAAATGTCCTTCGGTGCCATGACGATGAGCAATGTCATGGCCGCGTGGTCTCCAGGCGATACCAATTATTCCCTGTCAATCATGGGCGGCGGAGCTTATAAAAGATATACTGCGGTCAAGGACCGCAACACGGCACTCATGGGGGGAGGACAGACCGGCGGCCTGGCCGTGGGCCTCATGGATATTTTCTTCAACGACACTCCAAATGGCATGGACAAATTCATCCAGGACTGGGGGCAGACCACAGACGACTCTGTGAACGGCCAGGATTGCTACACGATCACGGGAAAAATTTTTGGCCAAAAAATAGAGCTCTGGATTAGCAAGAGCAGTTATATGATTTTGCAATCGCAAATCACCCTCGGCGCGCCCGTCAGCAATGAAGATGTTGATAATGCAATAGATACTTTTGACACCAGCACCAACCAGGATCAAATCGCCAAAGATAAGGCGCAGGCCGAAAAGCAAGCGGCCATGATGACCAAGCTTCGCGGCACCCTCACCGACACTTATGACGACATCCAGCCTAACTCCACATTGGGGCCGGATGATTTCCACTACCAGGTCCCGCGCGGTGTCCGGCTCATCATCCAATAACCCCCGTGCGTCGGTAATTTATTCTCCGGCAGCGCTTACTTTTGCGCGATGATGGCGCAGGTATTTTTGGTGGCGGGGAAGATAGAACAGAAAACTTTGGCAACGAGCCTTTTGGTCTTTTTCGGCAGGGAAAGATTCGGATAACTTCGGAAGGTCAGCAGGTGGGCAGCGGAAACCACGGAGAAATTTTGCGAGCGAAAGAGATGAACCAACTCGGACAGCGTGTATTCACGCCAATGAAATCCCAGGAACCGTTTCCCTTCGGCGTAGTTGTCGTAGTGGAGGTAGCCATCAATGTCCGTCGCGATGCTTTTGCCGAGCAATAATTTTGCACGGTGCTCAAATTTGCACTGGTTGGGCACGGTGATAAACGCCTGGCCGCCGGGTTTGAGAATTCGCCGCAAATCCCGGACGAACCCGACGGGATTAAAATTAAAATGCTCCATCGTCTCCCAGCAGGAAATCACATCGAATTGATTGTCAGCAAACGGCAGGGAAGGCTTTTGCGTCGCAGGTGAATTAAAGATGTCGAACAGATCGCAAAGCTTGAATTCGATTTTGTTGGCGGCGTAAAGGCTTTGCAGTGGATACACAGCGGGGTCGTCTCCTTCCAGGACAGAAACATCGTTACCTTGTTTGCTCAAAACGAACGGCAGGTAACTAAAGAAGGGGCCAATCTCGAGAATCTTTTTCCCACGCAGGCTCCACAGGCCAAAGTGCGATGCCGTCTGCCAA
>JASHZU010000292.1 GCA_030042375.1 Verrucomicrobiia bacterium | reverse complement strand
TCACAAACTGTGGCCGGCACGGCAGGAGTGTCCAGATTTGTGGGGGTGGCCGTGGCGGTGATCGTGGCCGTCTGTTCGTAACCGCGCAGCCCCGCAAATTGCGAACTCAGGGGAACGGTGTAAGAGGTCAAGGTGCCCATGTTGACACTAATCTGGTTTGTGTCGCCATTAGTCGCACCACTATAAACGTATTGATATGGCCAGGTGGCCATATCGCTCGCACTGGGAAGAAACGAGGAACCATAATAAGTGCCGCTGTTGGAAAGACTTTGGAATTCGAAATCGTGGGTCATTTGCGAGAGGGCTTTTTCAACGGCGGCCTGGGCCGCCGCCTCGCTGGAATTATATTGGTTGTTCCGCTTGGTTATCTTGGAATTGCTCAACGTATAGGTCATCATCATGCCAAAGAGGACCAGCATGATGCCTATAAAGGTAAGCACTACCAACAGCGCATAGCCGTGGTTGCTCCGGGGGTTGTGTTTGGATGTGATTTTCATACTTGCTCCTAATTCCATGCGCGACGGAAAACTTTCGTGCGTAATTGGTAAAAATCGTAAGCATTGAAATCGTGCCCCCCCACGAAAGCAATGGGGTATTGCCATTCCGAAAATTGCAAGATCATATAAATCACCTCGCGGTTGTCCAAGGCAGTGTAATTCGTGGCGACGATGCCCTGCCAATTCATGGCTTCAAAAACAATCTGGTTGGTAATGTACTGGGCGAGGTCGTTTTGGTAGGTGACAGCGCCATTGGTAACGTCGAATTCTTTCAAAGTATTCGTGCTGGTGCTGGTATCGAGGTAATAAACCGTATAGGCCGTAGTGTTGGTCGTGGGATAGACGATCAAAGCGTTTCCCTCCTGCACGTTGGTCACGGCAAGCAAAGTAAATGAATTCGTCGCCACGGAACTGCAATTTCCCACATAGACGGTCTTTGCCCCCCGGACCAGGTCGCGGACGTTATCGAGGGCGATGCGGCCGCCCTGGGTGGCCACCAGCTTGGTGGCTTCCAGAGTATAAACGCGAAGACCAAAAAGTTGAACCGAGACCATGACACCGATAAATACGAAAAGAAAAATTCCAACGACCATCATCATCTCCACCAGGGTGAAGCCTGAACGGCGGGACGCCGAGGAACGCTTTTTTTGTTTGGGATTTTTCATTGGTCGGGGGCGCGAAAGGTAACCATCGTGTTGGTAAAGACTTTTTCGGTGAGCGGAAACCTCCAAACCACCTGCGAGGTGATTTCTCTTAAATACGGGCCGTTGGTTAAATTATCCGCCCAGGCGATCGACACATAATTGGTCACGTAGAGCGGGTTACCGCTTTGAGGAACATCCAGTATGTCAACTACCGGAGCAAGATTGGTCGCCACAGTGTAGCTGGTTGGCGGGCAAAAGTCAGCCGTGACTTCGCCGTTGGCTTCGGTGTCCCATTTGGCGGCGAGGGCCTGTTCGAGTCCCTGCGAGCAATACGATTGCGCGCCCAGGGACATCGCGCTCCACTCAGCCATCCGGTCGGCCTGGACGTAGCCATAGAGAATGCCCCCCGTCACCAGACCAAAAATCACAAAGGCGATCATCACTTCTATCAGGGAGAAGGCCTCGCGCAAACGTCCTTTGGCGGACGTCGCATATTTACCGGCTCGAATCAACATAATTATGGTTCAGCTTCAATCTTTGCCCCCTCAAATTCAGCATGGTTTGTGCCATGCTTACTGTTAAAAAACCTCCTTATTTTGATTGGCCTTTTTACGAAAAAAGGTCCCGCCTGGACCCTTGGCCGTGTCCTAAAATTTGACAGAAAAGAGGCAAACTCGGGGGAGGGGGTTTGAGGATTTTTGTGGAAAAAGCAGCGAGGATTTTAGCTGTTTTAGCTCCGCAGGAAATCACCCGGGCGCGCCTTCACGAAGTTGGTTTCGCGCAAATAAATCGGTTCTAATTTTTCGCCGGGCAAATAATTTTCTGACGTTCCAGCCAGGCCGGCTATTGCCGTTGCACGGGGAAAAATGGCCCGGCCATTGGGAAAAAATTTGGCTGCTTCCGGCCCAATTAAAATTTCGCCAGCGGCCGCGCGCGACTGCGCTTCCGCCACTGGTAAAATTTTCAATGGCGCGATTTCTTTGCAGGCCGTTTCGGTGATTTCATACGTCGCAAAATAAAATTCCTCACGCTGGGCATTCACGACGACATTCACGCGGCCAAAAATTTTCTCCGTCTGCGCCTGGGTCGCGATGGCGGCGACGCTGCTGACGCCGGTGGTTTTGATCGCCCGCGCCAGTTGCCAGCCTTGCGCCAGGGCAATCGCTGCGCGTATCCCGGTGTAGGAGCCGGGGCCAAGGCCAACGGCGATGACTTCAATGTCATTGCGGTCAATCTTCGCCTGCGCCAGGGCTTTTTCAATCATGCCAAAGGCGGCGGTATTTCGTTCGCCCGTCTCGATGGCCTCCGCCCAAATGGACCCCGCGCGCGACACGGCCACGCTCCGCTGCAGTGACGAAAATTCAAGCGCTAAAATCGTCATAAGTAATTTTCCGTTCCGTCTCGCCCAGGATTTCAATTTGCACACGCTTCCAATTAGCGCCACTCCGGCTCCCGGCCAATCTCTCGGCCCATTCAATCACGGCCACGCCGTCCGGCTGCAAAAATTCCTCCACGCCGGCGGAGAGAATCTGTTCCGGCGTTTCGAGGCGGTATAAATCCAGGTGAAATAGCTTGAGCCGTCCACCGCCGTACTCGGCCACCAGCGTGAAGGTGGGCGAATGGACGCGCGCGGAAACTCCCAGCGCGCGCGCGAGGCCTTTCACAAATTGCGTCTTGCCCGCGCCCAATTCGCCGGAAAGCGCGATGACCCATCCCTGCCGGGCCGCCCGGCCGAATTTTTCGCCCAGCGCCTCAGTCTCCGCCGGGCTATGCGAAATGAGTGTAGCCATGGGCGTCTAATTTTTGAATGCCGACCTTGTCGCGAATGGTAATTTCGTGCCCGGGGACAATCTTCCCGATGCAACTTAACTTCAGCTTCGGGAACTTTTCCTTCCATGCGTCGAGCAATTTAACCGCGTCGCGGCTTGCCACGATAAACAGGAGTTCAAAGTCCTCGCCATCGGTCAGTGCGGCGGCGAATGCCGGTTTGGCTGTCGAACTTTTTTTTGCCTGCAATTTTGCTGCGCGTGAAACGGGAACAGCCGTCTTCAAAAGCTCGGCTCCCGTTCCGCTGGCGGCCAGGATATGCCGCAAATCTCCCGCCAGCCCGTCGCTCAAGTCCACCATGGCGTGGATGGAAAAATTTTTGGCCAGCCATTGGGCCTCGGCGAGCCGCGGCTCAAAGTCCAAATGCTTCCCCGAAAGCGAGCCACCCAACTCGCCTGTGACAAAAATGGCATCGCCCGGCCGCGCGCCGCCGCGCAAAATCTGTTTTCCGCGCTCCACGGTTCCCAGCAGCGCAATGGAAATAAAAATGCCGCCGGGATTGGTGGTCGTTTCGCCGCCGACAATGGCGACGCCGTATTTCCGGGCCAGCGCATTGATGCCTTCGTAAATTTTAGTGACAAATTCAGGGTCAAATTTTTTGGGCAGGCCAAGGGTCACCACCGCGGCGGAAGGCGTGCCCGCCATGGCAGCAATATCGCTCAAGCAGCGCGCCAATGCCTTGTGGCCGATTTTTTCCGGCGGCGTTTCTTTGGTGAAATGGACGCCTTCGAC
>JASHZU010000291.1 GCA_030042375.1 Verrucomicrobiia bacterium | reverse complement strand
GTGGTGACGGCATCCGGAATTTGATAGGGCTTGCTGACGATGGCGTAGATGCCATTGAAGGAAATATTCCGGCAGATTCCCGGTTTGGCCGCGAGATCTTCCGGGTCGGGCTCGTTCGCGAATGCCGCCAGGTCATTGGTGCTGGTTCCGGATGACTGCGGTATGGAACTGGAAAGAGAATTGGTATCCGAAGCCGTGGGCGCGGTGGCGTTGCTCACAGAATTGGTGCCGCCAGTTTGGTCTTCAAGCTGGTGCAATCGCCGGCTGGCGGGGCCGTTGCCGATGGAAATGGGGCCGGTGACATTGCGCATGACGAGATTGGAAAAAGAAATGCGCTCGAAGCGGGAATGCGGGCCGCAACGCATCTTGATAGGGCAGCCGAAAACTTCGTATAGGAGGCAATTGGAAATGGCGATGTCCTTGGCGTGGCCGCCGCCGAAACGAAACACGGACCAGCGCGTGCTGAATTCGCAATTGGTGATGGTGATGTTTTGGCAGGAGCCAAAAAGAGCGCAGGCATCGTCCTGGCTTTCCACGCTGCAATTGCTCATGTGGACGTGCGTGGTGCTGATGAAATGGAAGCCGTCATTATTGCTGTTCACACGGCTGTGGATGTGGATGCCGGTGAACCAGCAATAGCTGCACTGGATGACGCGGATGGAATGATAGGCGCAATCCTTGAGGAAAATGTCGCACACGCGCAGATTTTTGCATTGGTAAAAAAGCAAATGATAGGGGCGGTCATGGCTCTTTAATCCCACCGGCGAGGGCATGCCGCGTTGCGGGCTGTGAAATTGCGTGCCGCGACCGTCGATGGTCCCGGGGCCTTCCACAATGATATTGTCTGCATTGACGGCGAAGAGAAGGCCGACATTGCCGTCTTCGAGGGTGGAATCGCCTTCGAGCGGAATTTTTGCGGCGGCCCAATATTGGTTTTTGTCCAGCGAGCCGAACAGGGTGCCTTGCGCGGCGATGTGCAGGGTGACGTTGCTTTTCAGCTCGGTGGTGCCGATGACAAAGACACCGGCGGGTACGAGCACAGTCCCGCCCTGGTCACGATGGCAGGCGTCAATGGCGGCCTGGAGCGCGGCGGTGTCGAGAGTCTTGCCGTCGCCTTTCGCGCCGAAATCGCGGATATTGTAGACTTTGGCGCCGAGAAGGGCGTCGGAGCCGGACGAGACGGCGGAGGTGTCCTGGGCCATGGCGCGTGAGGCGAGCAGGCCGCTGCCAAAGGAAGCGGCTGCGATAGTGGGGGTTAGCCCGAGCCATTTACGCCGGGAGAGAGAAGGGGAATCGTTGTTGGGCATGTGTTAGTATTAGGATGTTCTTTTTATGGACGATTTAGAAGGCAGAAGGTGACAGGATTCGTTGGCGGAAAATTTTTTTGGTTAACCAGGGTTAAAAATCGGTCTGTTTCGTTTTGTATCGGTATGGTTTGGCCATCAAGGAAAACGTCCAAACTCCAACGTTCAAGCTGCAGAGAACATCCAATTGCCAAACACCAATTGAAATCTAGCGCCTTGGAGTTTCTCTGGTGATTGGTGCCTGGGCTTTGGAGCTTTGAATGATGCCGCCGCCTTTCTTCATTTTTCATCCCACGATTTTAGCCGCCACGTCGGCATTTTCTAAGTTCGCGGATACCGTAAAGTTTCCGGCCGATTTGCGCGGGTTTTTAGCTGCGGGTTTCGATGGCCAGGAGGCAGACGTCGTCTTCAAAGTCTTGCAAATGGCTGAAAGCGCGGGCGGATTGCAGGAGTTTGTCCAGAAGCTGAGGGGTGGGCGCGGCAAGATTTTGGCGGAGGCTGGACGTCAGGCCGCTTATGCCAAATTCTTTTTCACCGGCAAAGACTTCGTAAATGCCATCGGTATAGAGGAGCAGGCGGTCGCCGGGTTGCAGGGCGGCCTGGCACGTTTCATAAGTGGAGGAGGCGATAAGACCGAGCACAGGGCCGCGCTTTTCGCGGGGCATGGGAAGGAGTTCCACGGAGCCGTCGCGGCCAAGGCGCAACGGGCTGGGATGGCCTGCGGACGCCCAGCAAACCTTAAGGCTTGCGGTATCGATGATCATGTAAATGGCAGTGGCATACATGGTCTCGTCGTTTTGGCGGAGAATGGCAAAAAGGTCATCGTTGAGGCTGGCCAGGAGCTGGCCGGGTTCATCGGCATCGCATTGCAGTTCCTCGACAAGGGCGCGCAGCATGGAGGTAATCATCGCGGAGCGGACGCCGTGGCCCATGACATCGCAGATGAAAATGCCGGCGAGATGGTCGGAAATGCGGCTGACGTAGAAGAAATCGCCGGAGACTTTGCCGGCGGGAAGGTAGCGGTTGTGGAACTGGAGGATGCTGGATTCGCCGGGTGATTGCGGCGGGAAGGCGGGGCAGATTTGCGAGAGCATGGCCTGTTGCACTTTGCCGGCCATGATGAGTTCCTGCTCCATTTGCTGGTTCTTGCGCTCAATTTCGGCCCGGTTTTGTTCGAGCTGGCCGATGTTGTCGAGCAGCAGGCCGTGCTGGAGGCGGACGAGGTTGCGGACAAAGATGGAGCCGAGAAAGGCGCCGTTTTCGTCCTCGAGCAGGACGTCGTCGTAGAAAAATTCGTCACGCCGGGTGGAGAGGCGTTTGAGCACGTCGTGGATGGAATCGGTGGTGCGAATGACCAACGCCTGTGGCGCAAGGTAATCGCGAACGGGATTGCGGGAGAAAAGAGAAAAGCCGTAACGGGAGCCGAGGACGATGCCAATCTGGCGGCGGGCGCAAAGGCCGAGGGCACGGCCATTGTCCACGACGGCGACAAATTCCAAATCGCGCGCGCCGAAAAATTTCTGGGCGGCTTCGAGAGTCGTGTCGGCGGGGAGAGATAATTGGTGGCTGACGAGCGAACGCAGGTCTTTGGGAATCACCTCCGCAGCGGCCGGCGCGGGGGACGCGTCGGGACTTTTCGCCGGCAAATCCACATCCGGCCCGGGGCCGGCCATGACGACTTTCTCTGACATTACATGGGATTTTACAGCCACTTACGTTCCAGAGAATGTGACAATTACGTGACTTTGATAGTCGCTATTGATTGTTCGGATAATAATTTTTTATCGGCTGGACGACGATGCGCGCAGGCCCGTTCGTGGGCAGGCACGCGGTGAAAAGGGCGAGCGCGACGCCTTTGTCATCGGCATAAATGAAAGGCCGTTCGCGCCGGGAAAAGGTTACGGTAGTGCCGTCGTCGAAAGGAACTTTTTTGGTGAAGACGGGAGTGCGCGAGGCGAGGGTGTAGTGGGTGCCATCTTTGGAAAAATATTGTGCGCCGTTTTTGAAGACGCCGGTGGCGTGGCCCTGCCAATCGTTCAGGACAATATTATATTGGTTATTGGCCCACCAAATGGTGGGGTCTTCAAGCTGGCCGCCGTTGGGCAGAAGGTTATCGCCATTTTGCAGCGCGGTATAAGGGCCTTGATAGGAGGGCGCAGTGTAGGCCACGCCGCGATTGACGTTATCGCTGTCGCGCAAGCGGCAGAAGACATACACGCTGCCGTCGGCGCGTACGAGCGGCGCCGGATTGCTGGCGCGGATGACAGGCTGGTCGGAGCGGGTCCACGGGCCGGTGATAGAATCGGCGACGGCATAGCCGGTTTCGTTGGCACTGTTGATGTAGAAGATGACGTATTTGTCCCCGGCTTTGACGATTTTGACGTTGTGGACGCGGGACTTGTCCCAATGGTCGGGGCGTTTTTGGAGCAGGACGGACTGGAACTGATAAGGCCCGAAGAGATTCGTGGAGGTAGCGAGGACGCATTCGGAGTAGCGGGTCCAGCCGCCCATGCCGTATTG
>JASHZU010000290.1 GCA_030042375.1 Verrucomicrobiia bacterium | reverse complement strand
GGCACAAGTACTTTTAACGCAAGCGGATATAGTTTTGAAGATTTGTTCGCGACCTATCATGCCAACATCAGTACATTTTCTTTCGCTGATGGTCATGTAGAACAACACAAATGGACGGATCCGGCTATTTTGGCTGCGGGCAAATATGCTAACCTATCAGGATACTCTTGTTACGATTACTCGACAGCAGAGACTTTAACAGGACTCAACCCCAATCAGACGGGAGCAGACGGCGTTTGGATTGTAGAGCACTGGCTCACGCCGTATAACCAGTAATTCATTAGCCGGTTTTACTAGCACACTGTTAATCCGTAAACGGTTCGGCAGGTCATTCGTGATCTAATTCATCGACCACGTCTTTTCCCCGTGATTTGGGCGTCACTTTCAGGCGCACCAATTTGCCGTCACGCAACGTCGCCTCCACGGTTGTCTGGTAAGGGGCGTGCAGCTTGAAGTCCACGTCCCAATCTTTTGGCCAAGCGGGAAAGAGCAGGATCTTCCGGCTATCCGCCTGCAAGAGCATCAATTGCGCGGTGTTTAACAAATTGCCGCCGTGGTTTTGGTCGGGCATCCAATCAAAATTCGGGCCCCAGGTTGCGGGCCAGCGGTATTCGGGATTTGAGTTTTCACATTTCACTTTCAAAATTCGCGCGGCTTCGTCTGTCATGCCCAGCACTGCGGCACAATTGCCATCCGGCCCCCAACCCACGTCCAGCTTATGGCTGCCGCGCAAGGCGTAAGTGTCGCGCGCCAATTGCAAATCCGGCTTGTCCAGGCCGTAGAGATAAAACGGCCAAACCGGATAGAGTTCGGGATTCTCGACGTTATGGCGCTTGGGATTGTAATCCATAGCCGGCGCAATCACGTGAACGGTCATGCCATTGGTAACAATATCCTGCATCGGCAAATCCGGGCACGCCGCCAGCATTTTGGCGAACAGCTCGCGCTGGGCCGGCGTCGTGAGGTTGGACGGCAAATCGTTCAGGCGCGCCGTGATGTTCCGCAAACCGGCAATCGTCGGCGTGTCATTGGTCACATCGTCCCAATACGTTTCAATAACCTGCGTGGGAGTTAACAAAAGTTTTCCATCCGCGGTGCGCGGAAACCGCTGGTCAAAATAGGTCAGCACGACCGTCGCCATGGGCAGGAGCTGGTTTTGCAAAAATGATTTGTCCTGCGTGTAATCCCAGCGGTCGAGCATCATGCCCACCAGTTCCGGCCCCTGGTTGCGCGTCTTGGCCCACCAGGGACAAAGCACATCGGATGGTTTATACCCCGTGCGGTCCCAGCCGTAATTGTGATTCCCATATGTTCCCCAAATCGTCATCGTTTCCGGGAAATAAACACCGTCCACGCCTTCGTAAATTTTCGAGCGCGCCTCGCCAATGGGAACTGCTGATTCATACATTTGGAAAAAGGGATCCGTCATCTCGAAGTCGCCGCTCTCCATCATCGGATAATACATGTGGCGAATGTTCTGCCACCAATGGGTGTCACCCCATTTGCGATAATCCGAGTCATCCATTTTTCCATCCGGCGGCACGGTGAATGCGCCACCGTTAAATTTAATCGGCAGCGTCCCGCGCCCGCCGCATGCCTGCATATATCTCTGGAGCACATAGCTGCGAGTCAATGTCGGGGCTTCCTCGTTTCCTGTAATATTAACCCAACTGCGCTGCCAATAATCATGCCACCAATCTTTGTTTCGTCTCAGGGCACGATGCGAACTGGCTGAAGAACGGGCGAGATCCGTTGCCTGCACCAGCCAATCGGCTGCGCTGTCCATTTGCCCACTTGGGCATGCCACCCGTAAAGAAAACGAACGCATAGGATATTTCGAAACCAGCATGGGCGTCCCGGACATGCTGGGCCGGTTGCGTGTGCCCGGGGCGACAAAACCGGTTCCCGTGATATACCCGCCAAATGTCCGGTGCAGCAATGGGTCTTTGACCGCACCGGCAGCATTCGTCATGCCCTGGAGCGAAAGTGTGTCGGGAACTACGGTTGTTTCATTGCGATGATACCAAACGGCCGCATCGCGAAATTCCTGAAAATGATCCGCCGATTCCACGAGCGGAAACGGCGCGCCTTCCATTGTCCAATCGGAAACATCATCCGCCTTGAGCGTGCGCGGTTCCGTGCGCCAGGATTCTACGCTCACGGTCACGTCTTCAGGCTGGGCGGCTTCCCCCATCACGTAAATCACCGGCTTGTCCGGGTCGATAAAAAGTTTGAGCGTCACCCGGTTTGTTTCCGCTCCACCGGAAATCTCCATGACGCCGTCATGCAAATGCAAATGCTGGGAAAACGGCTGCCCCGCCTGAAACGGGTTGGGTGAAAGGCCCACGCGAATCAGGCCCACCTTCAGCAGGCGCGAAATCTCGCTGTAGGAATCGCTTCGGCCGATATAAAACTGTAGATCGCCGTTGGTTTCCACCCAGGCATTCACGGTGACTTCGCCATTGCCCAGCGGCATAGAGCCACGCGAATCCACGCTCGGGGAATCCCATATCACATCATAACCATCAAGCCACGACTGGTCGTCTGCGCCCAACGCAGGTAATCCAACAAAAACGCAAAGTGAAAAAAGGACATAAAGATAAACGCAAAAACAACGGGAGTTCATGGCAATATTGTCAGGGATTTTAAGCAGCGCCGCCGTGGCCAATCAAGCGTAATGGCTTATTGTGCTCGATTGTTAAAAGCAAACCGCCGGACAGGAATATCCCATCCGGCGGCTGGTATTTTTTCGGTCCCTGCTTTACGGCATTTGCAGGATGTAGAACACCTGCAGGTTGCTGGCGTTCACGACGTTCGTCGAGACATTCAGGTTGCCGCTGCCGTCAAAGTTGTTGGTGAATACCGGTGTCCATTGGCTGACTGGTACCAGGAGATTGGTGCTTTCCAGCAGCACATACTGTCCGTTGGGTGCGCCATTGGTCGCTGAAATCGTCAACGTTGTGCCATTAACGCTCATACCAGTAAATACCGCCGGTTGGGCAAGCGACGTTACGACCAATTGCAATGCGCCACTCGTAATCTGCAACGAATTGGTATAGCCGGCAGCAATACCGCCGCCCTTCACAGTGTATGAAGTAGGCACCGTTCCAACCACCGAGCCGCCACCCGCGGCAATGAGGGTATAAGCACCCGCGCTCAGCGCTGTCCCGGTATTGTTGATATTCAGCACCGTGCCGCCGGACACAGTCAATGTGCCGCTGCCCACGCTCAACGAAGGCGTCCCAGACGCAAACGTCAATGACACGGTCCCTGAACCGCTGTTGAGGCCGGCGCCGCCGCATTTGATGTTCGCGGTTGATGTGCTGTTGCTCAACGTCTGGCCGGCACCCAGCGTGAAGGCTGAAGAAAGCGCCGAGACATCAAACGTTGCACCGCCCGCCACAATGATGTTTGGCGTGTTGGCAATGGAAGCACTTCCACTCAAGGCCAGGCTGCCCGCGCTGATAGTGGTATTACCGTTATAGGTATTCGCGCCGCCCAGCGTCTGAGTGCCGCTGCCAATCTTGGTAATCGAGAGCGACGGATTGGCGCCGCCTCCGATAATGCCGCCGAAACTGCCATTGGCGTTATTATTGCCCAATGTGAGCGTGACCGCCGAAGCGCCATCGTTCGTGACCCACAGCATGTTCAGTGTGCCACCGGTTACGCCAAGTGAATTGGACAAGCCGTTAATCGTTTGATTGTATCCATTCAAATCAAAGAAGGAATTTGTGATGCCCGCCATGAAGCCTGTTCCCGCATTAGTCATCACTACGTTGCCGGCACCGGCGCCATTCGGAATCACGCCTGATGCTCCGAGCTTAAGGAAACCATCGGCAATGGTGGTATCGCCTCCCCAACTGTTGGCGGTGTTGGAAATAATCAGCATTCCACTGCCGGCGCTGCTGGAGGTGCTGGTGCGCCCGAACTGAATTCCATAGCCATGACCGCCATCGGTAATTTGGCCTGAAATTTCACTGGGATTGGCCGAGCGCGGGCTGATGCCGGCGTTGCCGGTTAATGTAATGGTACCAGCCAGGTTAATGCCGGTTGAGGCCATGCGAATCGCGCCCAGCGTTGTGCCCGCCGGATCGGTTTCCACGGCACCATAGCCCTGGATGGAAAGGTTATTGCCATACGTCCATGAACCGACATTGAAATAGATTTCGGTGCCAGGCGCGGTTTCAGTGATGGCAATCGGCGCCGTATTTAAACCGTAGCCATTGGTGCCATTCGCCCGCACCATCCCTCCGCCGATAAAGATGCCGCCAGTAAATGTGTTTGTCCCCGTTAAGATCAATTCCCCGCCGCCGGTCTTGGTCAACGCACCGCCGCTGCTGGTCAGGGGCGAGGCAAAGGTGACCTGGACGGTGGAATAGGGCACATTGCCAAATGTCGGGAGGTCAATGTTGTACTGCTGGTTGTTGGCCGTGTTGAAGCGCGAGGAATAATCGGTGGTATTGGTGACCGTTCCCAAAAGTCCATATTGCAACGTGCCGCCGTTAAAAGTGATTGTGCCGGATGAACCGAGCGAACTGCTTTGATTCACTACCAGTGCGCCACCATTGAAATTGACGCCGCCGGTGAAGCTGTTGGCACCACTCAAGGCGACGGAAGATCCGCCGCTGCCATTGCCGGTGACTGAACCGGTACCCGAAATCGTGCTGCTCAAATTCAACGCCGTGTCGCTGCGGTCGAGCACCAGCGAACCGTTATCCGTCACCGGACCTGAGCCGAGGCTGCC
>JASHZU010000289.1 GCA_030042375.1 Verrucomicrobiia bacterium | reverse complement strand
GTGGAAAAGTAGCAGATGTACGACAGAACACTGAAATAATTCTGCCGGGCGTTACGGCAAAATGAAAAGAAGCTTTTTGACAGGCTCTACCAACACTTTTGCTAAAATTCTGCTTTCGCGCTGACCAATCACACAAGTTAGTCCGCCAGCCCCGAGCGACCCCCCCGCCCCCTTCCAATTTGTTGTCACAATGTTGTCACACTCTATGCACGTTTTGGTGCATAAATAGGCCAAAATCTTCTCCTTGACCCGCCCTAGTCCAAAGTGCATCATCGCCAATATTCATGGTGCTTGGACGCATGTTTGAGCAGGTGAGCGAAGACCCTTGATTTGGCTTCGACCCCCTCCGTCGGCACCATAAAAATAAGGGTTTTGGGTTAACAGCATCAACGTGATTTAGGATTTTCCTGCCCCAGATATTTGAGCACGGCTTCCGTGCGGGATTGGACGTGGAGTTTTTCGTAAATGCGCCGGATATAAGTTTTGATCGTGCCCAAGCCCAAATGAAGCTGGTCGGAAATTTCTTTATAAAGATAACCTTTGGCCAGCATGTCCAGGACTTCCTGTTCGCGGCTCGATAGGTTTTCCCATTTTGCGCCGGTGGGCGCAGGATCGCGGAAAGACTGAACGACTTTTCGGGCAATCGCACTGCTCATCGGTGCGCCGCCTTCCACAACATCCTGGATGGCTTCGAGCAATTTGGCCGGCGAGGTTCGTTTTAAGAGATAACCACTGGCGCCCGCTTTGAGAGCAGCATAAATATTTTCAGTATTTTCATACACGGTCAGCATGATGACGCGAACTTGCGGCGCAAGGGTATGGAGTTGCTGAACGCATTCCACGCCGCTCATCCCGGGCAGGTTAATGTCCATAAGCACAACGTCCGGCGGGGTATGGGGAATTCCCCGCAAGGCATCTTCAGCGGAGCTGTAAGTGTGCAGGCAGCGGTAGCCCGGAGCCTTCGCCAGCATCTGGGCCAGGCTTTCCCGGAAGCCGGCTTTATCTTCAACGATGGAGAGGCTCACACTCACGTGATGGTCCCGTTGGTTAATGGCAAAACAAACTTCACGCGTGTGCCTTTGCCGGGGGTGCTTTCAAAAGTAAATTGCCCGCCGATTTCACTAAATCGCTGGCGCATGTTACTCAATCCATTGGCTCCGGGAGATTCAACAGTTCCGGATGAGAGATCAAAACCGCGACCATTATCTTCGACGGTGAAAGAAGCGGAATCTGCTTCCAATGACAGGCGAATCCACACTTCCGTCGCATTGGCGTGATTGACGATGTTTGTCAGGGTTTCCTTGAATGCCATATAAAGTTGGTGGCGGGTCTGCGCGGTCAATGTATGAGGAGGTATTTGTGTAGGCGCGTCGATGCGAAAACGGATGTTCGCCAGGGAAAGATAATCCGAGGCGAAATTGAAAAGATAATTCAACAAACTTTCGAGGGTGTCATTTTGCGGGTCCACTGCCCAAACGATTTCATCGAGTACGCTGGTCGCTTCGAGCGCTTTGGCGGAAATTTTCCCGGCGCTGATGGACGTTTCTGATGGCGAATCCTTTTGCGAAAGGGCCATTTCGCTGAGGAGGCGGATTTGGGAAAGATTGCTTCCCAGCTCGTCATGGATGTCCCGGGCGATACGCGTCCGTTCTTGTTCGACCAAATGTTGGAGACGTGTCTGGACCAATTCGTTCTCTGTTCGTTTGCGTTCCGCGATTTCCGCCTCCAGCGAGCGGTTAGCGGTGGACAATTGCACTGTCCGCCGGTCCACCTGCTGTCGCAACAGGGCAATCCAAATCAGCCCCAGCAAAATCACGACCGCCATTCCGCTGACAACCATAATGGTATGTTGGCTGGTCCACCAGGAGGGCAGGGAGAGCACCTTTAAATCGTCCGGCGAATTGAGCAGCAGTTCAAAAGGGCCGGTCTGTGCGCGATCATTTGACGCGTCATCGTTCAGGGCATAGACGCCAGTGAGTTGCGCTTGGCTGCCCGGTGGTAATTGTGGAAGGCTTCCGGCCGCCACGTTTAATCGGGCAAAAACCGTTCGTGCGCCGGCTTCCAATTCCAGTACCTGGTTGTGGCCGTAAATTTCGGAATGAACCAGTTCTGCATCCAGGCGAACAAGGGTTGAATCATATTCGCTATTCAGCAAATCATCCGGCGCAATATTTAACGGCGCCGGCAACGGCCCGCTTCCGGTTATTCGGACAGCCGCTTCCCGCAGCGTCAGCCGGGGCGGGGCCGTTGAGTTGTCTATTTCAGGAAATCCCACGGCCTCGACGATGTCGCCGGTCACAAGTTTAACATCGTCTTTCGGAAGCAACCGCAACCCATTTGTGCCGTCGGTTAAATAATAAACACCTGACCGTTGGCCAATGATTTGGCCGGCAATTTTTTCGCGACGAAATCCAGATTCTCCCGGGTTATAAAACAGCAGGTCTTTAATTGGCTTGGCCTCGAGTGAAAACGGATCACCCGGCGCCGGCATTTCCAGTGAGATAAATTCTTCGGAGGGGAGATTCAGATGCAGACCGGTGACGTGTCGGAATTGGTCCCAGTCGGAAACGACAACGCCACGCACACGGACAACCGCATTGGAAAACTGCTGTAGACTGTTTCCGTCGGGTATATAGCAGGAAATATCCCCACCTTGAACCCGGATTTCCATATGCTGATTGGTTGTGTTTAAGACGATGCCTTCAAGCTCTACCCATTGGGCATCCAGGCTGCCGCTGGCCAATTCGTTCCATGTGGGCCGTGCGGGGTCGGGGAATTCTCCCCGGCCTAAAACCCTTACTCTGCGACATTCGATTCCCGGGGAAAAACCGCCGGGGGACGTATGACCTTCAATATCACAAAAATCACCAGGCTTAATAGTTGTTTTGGAAGAGGATGAGACCAAATGCCAGGCGTAAATGCCGCCGGTACCGTCCTGGAGATTTCCGGTGGCATCCTTTCCGGTGCCAAGCAGAAAAGTGACGACAGCATGCACCTTCACTGGATATTGCCGGGCCGCTTCCTGCGGAGTCAGCCAGCGAACCTGCTCCGTGGTTGTCAACGTGGGTAATGATGTCCGATTGTCAACGCTAGCCACAGGCCTGAAAAAAACATTTTGGAAAGTTTTTTCTGGTCCCTGCTGGTTCCATATGCCCAGTACTTCAAGGGTGGTTCCCGCTAATTTAGAATCACTCAGGGGGGAAATTACAGTAATCTGCCCACTATCGTTGGTCAGTAAAAGACTGCGACCCTCATCGACAGATTTCACAGTGCCTCGCAGGTGGATGATCCCCTCATTTGTTTCTGAATTCTGGATGGGGCAAAGCGGGTATCGTTGCCAGGTCTCTTCCGGAAGTTGCAGAATGGTAATATCATTGGCATTAGTCACGCGAAGAGTGCCAACGATTTCACCTGCTACGCTGTTTCGGACCGGCTGGCAGCTGCCTTGGGCCTGAATGCGGCTTTTTAAGAGCAAATCAGTAAGATAATCATTCGCGTCATCCACCGTTATTGGAACTCGTCCGGTTTCAGACCCGATTTCCAAATAGGCCGCCGGACCGTGCCGGCCGACAAAAGTCACGATCCCCTCGGCTTCGGCGGGATAATTTCGCTGGCTAAAACTGATGGGCTGGCCTGCGATAATGCGTAATACGGGAGGCAGATTGGAAGAAGCTGGTTCGTCGGCTGCAGATACGGGGACATGCGGAAATAAAATCATCATCCCCAGGAATCCAATGATTGCGCGAATGTCTGACATTATTTTCTGCGGTCACCCGGCCAGATTTTTTTATCGTATCGAACGGTTGGGTTTAGGCCCAACCTAAGGGCTTCAGAGCTTCAAGTCAAACTCCGGCTGCTGTCTATACTTCGGACGACATGACAAAAAAGGAGGGATGCACGAAATTGGTAACGAATTGACCCAGCAAAACAGAAATAAGCAAAGGCTCATCAACCCTACACACGATGAAAAATTCTCTAATATCTTATTTTGAAGCCAGCTCATCGGCGGCAAAAAAACTGTTCTCCCCCGGCATTGTTACCGCTTTCGTTTTACTCGGAATCTGCCACGGCTATGCGGCAGTAACTTTGACGGACATCGGCGGCACGGCGCCCAACCCCGGGGCGAATGACGTTTCGCAATTGAGCACGGCCGGCAATACCGGCAGCCCGAATAGCAGAAATTATTACAGCAATAATAATCCGCCGCCGGGAGAAGAATTTACGACGGGAGCGAACACCGGCGGCTATACCATGACGGATATCTATGTTCAGACGGGCAATGGGAGCGGCAATGGCATCGGCGGCACGACTGCATGGACGCTATATATTTATTCTGTTTCCGGCACTTCGGCCACACTCTTGACCTCGTTTTCCGGATTGACGAGCGGCAGCGCCCTGAATAGCGGTGATTGGTTGCATTTTAGCGGTTTGTCAATCCCATTGGCGGCAAATACGACCTACGCTTATGCAATTTCTTCCGGCAGCAGCGCATATACGGGGCTGGAAAACTCTACCACCGCGCTTACCGGTGCCAATGCGTTGTTGCTTCCCACGGGCGGCGGCACGGTCACAACGGTTTCCGGCTACAATGGCGTCTTCGACATCGGATTGAGCCTGGGCATGTCCGGCACGGTAAGCGAGCAGACCAGCGCGCCGACACCCGGGGCAAATGATGTTTCGCAATTGAGCACCACCGGCAATACTGCCAATCCAGCCAGCCAAAATTATTTTTGCAACAACAACAGCAGCAGCATCCCGGTACCCCCTGGAGAAAAGTTTACGACGCCGAGCGGCAACCCGGGAGGCTATATTCTGACCAACCTTTATATTCAGACGGGAAATGGCAGCGGCAACAACATTGGGGCTTTAACTCCCTGGACGCTTTATATTTTTTCCGTGTCCGGCAGCTCAGCGACCTTATTGGGCTCTTATTCAGGCATCCTGGGAACTTCATTCACCGCCAATGGCTGGATTCGATTTAGCAATTTATCAATTAATTTGGCCGCGAACACCACTTATGCGTATGCGCTTTCCACTTCCGGAAACGGCAGCGGCCCTTATACGGGATTGGAGAACTCGACCACCAGCCTTACCGGAGGCAATGCGGTGCTGGTCAATTCGAGTTCCGGTGCCATCACTACGGTGACCGGCTTCAATGGTGTTTTTGACGCCGGCTTGTCACCGATTGCCGCGCCGGGGCCGCCGACGGGAGTAACCGCCACGCCCGGAAATAATCAAGTAACTCTAAGTTGGACGGCGCCGAGCGGGTCAGTGACAGGGTATGACGTTTATCGTTCCACGACGTCAGGATCTGGATATACGCTTCTCGCGGCGGGCACGGATGTGGGCAGCAGTCCGTTCACGGACACTACAGCTGCCAACGGCACAACTTATTATTATGTTATTACCGCGTTGAATGGCGCTTTACAAAGCAGCGATTCCAGCCAGGTAAGCGCCACGCCGCCGCGTGCAAATGAAACCGTGATCTGGAACGGTATCCAAACCAGCGATAATAACTGGACGTTGAGCATTACCGAGGGCAACTGGTTGGGAACGGGAACAACCTTTTTCGAAAACCAGGACATCGCCATTTTCAATGATGATTCTTCCACCGGACCTCAAAACGTAAACCTCAGTGCCACCGTCGTGCCGGCCAGTGTGACGTTTGATAATACTAACGTTAGCTACACGGTCAGCGGTAACGGGGCAATTAGCGGCCTGACGGGCGTGACCAACACCGGCCCCGGAACGGTAACGCTTGCTGAGACCGGTGGTGACAATTTCAGCGGCGGCGTCACGGCGAACAACGGCACGCTGGTTTTGGATAATGCCAGCAGCGCGATTACCGGCGGCTCGAGCATTGCCAATAGTGCGACGTTGCAAATCGGTAACAATGACAGCAACGGTTCCCTGCCTACCGGCGGTGTGACAAACAATGGAACCCTGGTATTTGACCGAAATGACACTGCGCTGATTGAAGGCAACATCATTTCCGGCACTGGTAATATTATTCAAGAGGGCGCGGGTGGCACCGTCCAATTGGCAGGGAACAGTTCATTCACTGGTGCGGTGCTGGTAACCAACAATAGCACGTTGCAGGTTGGCAGCACAACTGCGCTAGGAACCACTGCAGGACCGACCATCGTTGCTAACGGATCAACCCTGGATCTTGATTTTGGCGGGTCGATCAGCGAACCCGTTTTTGTTCAGGGCACGGGTGTCAGTGGCACTGGGGCCATTATTGACAGTCTTTCCGGCGCGGACCCGACGCTGAGCGCTATCACCCTGACGGCGGACACAACCTTCGGCGGCACATACCGATGGGACGTTGGTGGGTTAAGCACGGGCGGCAACGCCTATAACCTGACGGTTGATGGCGGGGCTTACCACGAATTCAGCAATGCCAACATCGATACCAACCTTGCCAACATTACGATTACGGGTTCCGGCACGACGTTTGGAGATAAAGGGACGACTGCTCTCGGCAACCCGGCCGATACGGTGGAAATCCAGGCCGGCGCGACGCTGGAGTTTTGGAACAATGGCAACGCGAATGTGACTCTTAATAAGAACGTACTCATCGACAGCAGCGGCACATTGCAAAACGGCTCCGGCACGCACCAAATTGTCGGTCCGGTAACTTTGGGTTCCGGCGTGTGCTACTTCCAAATGGGAAGTGGTTCAGTGGCGTTGAATGGCTCGTTAAACGGCAGCGGCATATTGGATATGCTGAATACCAGTACGGGCACGCTCGCAATCAATGGCAATGGCTCGTCCTTCAGCGGCGGTGCGTATGTCTATGGCGGCGAACTGCAGGTCAACGGTGTGTTGGGTTCCAGTGTGATCTGCGAATCGGGCGCAATCGTGGCCGGCGGCGGCACTGTCAATGGCCTGGCTGATATCTACGGCGCACTCTTGCCGGGTAATGCGGGAACAACTGGAACCTTCAATGCTGCTGGCGGATTGACGCTGGAAAGCGGCGCCACGCTGACCAATGACCTGAGCGGAACGGTTAGCGGCAGCAACGATCTCGTAGCCGTAACCGGCAGCTTGACTGTCAATGGCAACACGATTGTGATCAATCCCCTGCACGGAACCCTCGGGAATGGAGTTTATCCGCTGATCACCTACACGGGCACTCTTAGCGGTTCGTTTGCGGGAGTTCAAACCGTGTCTCCTAGCGCTTACAACCTCACATTGACTAATATTACTTCAACCACTCCGAACCAGATTGCTGTCATTGTTATTGGCAGTCCGGCGCAGCTGACGTGGGATGATGCCTCCGGTGACGGCGAATGGAATGCCGGCGGTTCTTTGAATTGGACGAACCTGGCGAACCATGACATTGAACAATTCTTCAATGCGGACGCAGTCATCTTAGATGACTCGATCACCAATTCCGCCAATGCCAGTTTGACGACAAGCACCAATATTAGCATCGCCAGCGGCCAAATCCTCATTCCGGCCGCTTTCACAAATAATTCGACGGTTGATTATACCATCAGCGGTGCAGGCCAGATCAGCGGCACGGAGAGCATCGTAAAGATGGGGTCCAGCACGCTCACCATCAGCAACCTTAACAGTTTCTCTGGCGGTGTGACTGTCAATAGCGGCACGGTTCAGGTGTACGGTTCCGGAGGCAACACTGCCCTGGGTAGCGGTACGCCTACGATTAACACCGGCGGCACATTAATCGGCGTTGACGGCGATGCCTTCGGCTATACTCCGAACACTGCGCCAACGAATGTCTTTATCAACGGTGGCACAGTCAGTGACCTGGGTACCGCGAGTTATCGCATCACCATGCCGAACATCACCTTTGCCGGTGGTATACTCACCAGTGCGGCTGGAAATGCCGGTGATTCGGACGGCAATTTTTCCACCTTTGGCAATGGGACCACCTGTGCCATCACAACGGAGGCCACAAATTCAACCGCGGTTATTAGCGCCGGGACGCTCGGCTTTGGAAAGCCAACCACCTTCAATACGGCTGCCGGAAATGTCACCGCCGGGACAACGCCAGGGATTGATCTTTGGGTCACAACGCGGCTCGTGCCTTATGGCATTCAACCGATGACCAAAGCCGGGGCTGGTGTGATGGCTTTGGACAATACTAATAGCGCAACCTGGAATGACCCCATCACCATTAGCGCCGGCACGCTTCGGTTGGGCACGACCAATGACTCTGTTGCGTTGGTAGAACCTGCGGGCGTTGGAGGCATTACCAACGAGGCAACGCTTCTTGTTGCCAGCAGCCAATCAGTCTCGGTGGCAAACGCGATTAGCGGCACCGGTAATGTCGTGGTGAATAGTGGAACAGCGGTATTGACCGCGGCGAACACCTATACGGGAAATACTATTGTCAACGGTGGCACTTTGACATTGAGTGGCGCGGCATCCATCGCTGGCAGCGCGGAAATCGTCGTTGGCGGCGGCATGACTCTGAATGTCAGCGGGCTTTCAACTACCTTTACCCTCGGTTCAAGCCAGACTTTGACCAACAACGCGTCCACGGCAACCATTGACGGCAACGCTGCCACTGGTTCAGGAACGCTGTCATTGACCTACAATTCCGGCACGCCTTCGCTGACCGTAGCCAGTGGCACATTAACGCTGTCTGCTGGGACGGTGGTCAATATCAACAACCTCGGCTCTGCTCTGCCAGTGGGCAGCTACACAGTTATTGCTTCAGGCGCGGGCGGGTCCGTGGGCGGGACGGTGCCATCCACAGTCACGGTCAACGGCGGCGGTGCAGTTGCGGGTCAGCCAGTCTCACTGCAAATCAATAGTGGCGCACTGGTGCTGGTGGTCGGATCAGTCGCATCACCAGCCGCAATTACCGGGATTAGCATTAGCGGTTCGACCCTCACGATCACGGCCACCAATGGCGCAAACGGCGGACAATACGTTCTGCTTGAAAGCACCAACCTCTTGCAGCCATTGAGCCAGTGGACGCCGGTGCTGACGAACAACTTTGACGGGAGCGGTAATCTCAACCTCTCTACAAACATTATTAATTCTCAAAATCCGCAGGAATTTTATCTCCTGCAGATGCCATAAATAATCATGGGAACAAATCAATAAGGAGGATAAAAGTCGCCGGGTAAACAGTGAGCCCGGCGGCTTGTTTTATTGAATCAAAATGAAAATGACCAAGACAAACCGGCCAAACACCTTAACGGGGTTTACACTGATAGAATTGCTCGTCGTGATCGCCATTATTGCGATCCTGGCGGCGATTTTGATGCCTGCCCTGAGCGCGGCCGAACGCCGGGCGCAACAAACCGCCTGTATTAACAACATCAAACAATTGACGCAGGCCAACCTGATGTATGTGGACGACAACCATGTGTGGCTGGGAGCAACCAATCCAGTTGTCGGGGGAACCGGCGGGGACTGGATGGAAGCAATGTCCGGTTACTATGGCAATGTCACCAACGTAGTTGTTTGTCCCACGGCGCCATTAGCTCCCAACATCACCAGTACGACAACTGGCACGGCGGCTTCAGGCTGGCTTTGGTTAAATGATACGGCTTATTGGGGCAGTTATGCCTATAATGCCTGGCTGGAACCCGCTTCCAGCGCCGCACCGCCCAACGGACAGGGTTTTCAGAACGCCGAAAACAATCAGGACTTTCTTTTCCAGATCCAGGCAGCGGTGCGCGTGCCGGTGCAGACGCCGATGTTCTGCGACGGCGCGTGGCTGGACCTCGCACCTCTCAACAATGATGCGCCAGCTTCAAACTTTTATCAGCCGCTCACGGCCAGCCAACTGGCATCAGAGGAAGGTATGCAACGTATCTGTATTGACCGTCACGGCGGCATAGCGGCGGGCAGCGCGCCGCAAAATGTCCCGGCACCCGTCCCGCCCAATCCACCATTGCCGGGCAAAATTGACATGGGTTTTGTGGACGGCCATGCGGAACCGGTGCTGACACAAAATTTATGGAATTATTACTGGCACGCAAATTGGATGCCGCCAAATCCGGACCCGCCGCTCTAAGATAAAGACCGGTATGAAAATGGAACAGAATGATCGCGCAACGAATTTGTATAGTTTTGGTTTTGGCCTTTTCGGCATGGGCTTTGCCCGCAGCCCCGTTCTTTCAGCAAGCCGGGAACGTCCTCGTCATGTCCAATGCCAATGTCATCGTTGATTATAATTTGAGCGCAGGCACGGCGAATTATTACTGGCAGAATTCTGAAAAGATTGCCGGCTTCTACGGTGCGGTAAGTAATAGCAATGTCTATCTCGCCAGCACGGGTTATCCCGTGCGGAACTGGGGATTCGTCAGCGGCACAGAAGTGGTCATTACCAATAGCGGCGGCGGCCTGCCAATGATGCTGCAATATTTTACGCTCGACCAGACGGACAGCTTCCTCACGAGCGTCTCCCTCGACGCATCCACCAACCTGCAATCCAACTGGATGGCCCCCTTGATAGACAACACAACCGGCGGGGTGAACATCGGAATTACCAATGACAATCGCGCCTTGTTTGTTCCTTTCGATAACGACCATTTTGTTTCCTACAATTCCGAGTCTATGAGCGGCTCGGACAACGGCAATGAAGTGGGGGCGTTTTACGACAACGCCAGCCGGAACGGCTTGGTGGTCGGCTCAGTCACCCATGATACCTGGAAGACGGGAGTATCCTGGATCGGCTCGAATAATAATTTGAACCAGTTGGAGGTCTTTGGGGGATTGACGGATCATTGGACATGGGACGTCATGCCGCACGGTTCCATTTATGGGACGTCGATTTCTTCGCCGGTGATTTTTGTGGGCTTCAATAGCGACTGGCGGACGGCGATGGAAAATTTTGCGAATGAAAATGCGCTCTTTGTTCCAAAACTTTCATGGACGGACGGCGTGCCCTTTGGTTGGAACAGCTGGGGAGTGACGAATTACCAAAACAATATCAGTTACAGTTCCGCCATGGCCGTTGCGGATTCGATCCACACGAATCTGCAAATTTACGGCTTTACCAATGGCGGGACGGTGTATGTGAACCTGGATTCCTATTGGAACAACTTGTGGACCGACTGGAGCGGAACCAATTTGCAAAACTTTGTCGCGCATTGCCATGCCAACGGCCAGAAGGCGGGAATTTATTTTACGCCGTTTGCTTTTTTTGGAAATGCCAACGACGCGACCAATTACTGGGTCCCCGTCGGATATCCACCGAATTACAACCTATACCGGTTCAGTGACATTTTACTTCGCGACAATAACGGGAATTTTATCACAAATGATGGCGCATTGGCCATCGATCCGACACATCCCGGGACGCAGGGATACATTGATTATTATTTGTATTGGTTCCAGACCTGGGGCTTTGACTATGTGAAGCTGGATTTCCTGTCGATGGCTTCACTGGAAGGCGTGCATTATGACACGAGCGTGACGACCGGTATGCAAGCCTACAACCAGGGCATGCAATATCTGCAAAGCCAGATTAATGGGACAATGTTCATTAGCGAGTCCATCTCTCCCATTTTCCCCTATCAATATGGGAACAGCCGCCGGATTGCCTGCGATGCCGAACAATCCGAAATCTCCAACACGGCCTACACCATGAATGCAGTGTCTCTCGGCTGGTGGATGAGCGGGCGGTTGTATCAATTCAACGACCCGGATGACCTGGTCTTTGACAATGGCCCGGACACCAATGAAGTCCAAAGCCGATTAATCAACGGAGCCATCACCGGGCTGTTCTTAAACGGAAGCATTTTAACCAACGCCGCGAGCGTTGCCATGGCGCAATTGTGCCTGACCAACCCGGCAATTGATGCCGTTGCCCGCGTCGGACAAACATTCCGGTGCGTGGACGGTGCGACTGGCACCGGTGCCGGCGACATCTTTGTGCGGCAGGATGGAACCAATCTTTGGCGTATCGCGGTTTTCAATTACAACAGCAGTTCTGCGAGCCAGACCGTAAATTTGAGCAGCGCCGGGCTGCCGGCGGGAACTTATCTGACAACTGATTTATGGAGCGGCGCAACCTCTTCTGTGAGCGGTTCGTTCAACGTTTCACTGAATGAAAAACAGGCGAAATTATTTTCACTTACGGCGGTCATCGCGCCACCATCCATTGCCGCGCAACCTGCCTCCTTTACCAATTCCAGTCCGATGTATTCCGGCGTGCCGATTACCTTGTCAGTGTCGGCGAATGGTTCACAGCCATTCAGCTACCAGTGGTATCAGGTCGTTGATGGCATAACCAACATCCTTGTAGGAGAGACCAACGCTTCGCTGGTGGAGTTATCACAAAGTGACGAAGCCGGGCAGGCGTTAAATTTCTTTGCCATCATCAGCAACAGCTATGGCAGTGTCACCAGTTCAGTGGCAACGGTGATGTTAAATAACATCGTATCAGGGACTCCAGACGCATTGAGTGTTCAATTCACCATCACCAATTACGCTGGATATTCGGGCGGATTTTTTCTCGCGCCTACAGATACCGCCGGTGTTTACGGCGTTTCAAACTGGAATGTTTTTGCCATTACGCCCGCTGGAGGCAATGGCGGGACCCAGCCCGGCGTAACTTTGGGCAATTTGATGGACCGGTTCGGCATTATCTCGCCCGCATCGGTCAGCGTCGTCAATGTGAGTGATGGCTGGCATCAAACGGTACAAACCATCACTAGCGCGGACAACGCCAATGCGCGGATGATGAACACATTCTGGAAGACGTATAATGATTCATCGCCCACGACGAATATTCTTTATACGACGTTCGCCAATATTCCAAACGGCATCTACAGCGCTTATCTTTACCTGTTGCAAAATAACTCAGGCGCCACCGGCTATGTTTATAGCGTCAATGGTTTCACGAATTATTTCGCAGAATTTACGTCGTTCACTTCCGCCAGCAATTTTGTCACGGCAATTAATACCAATGGGACTGCTTACCCCTACGCCAATTACCTGAAGCTCGCCGGCCTTTCCACCGGCGGCAGCAATTCCCTCACGATTGCCACGGTCTTCAAGGGCGGGGCGGACGGCATCGGCGTATGCGGAGTTCAACTCGTCCCCCCATTGATGCTTTATTCGGCTTCGTGCAGTAATGGCCAATTCAGTTTTCAGTTCTCGGCGCCGGGCGGCCTAAAGTATGTGGTTGATGCTTCATCCAATCTCCAAAATTGGATTCCGGTCGCCACTAATTCGGCCATCAATGGCGTGTTCGTTTTTACCAATTCCAACGCGACTAATGCTCGCCAATTTTACCGTGTCCAACAATGAAATGCAGAAATAACATATCCATGTGGCTGGCCACTGCGGTGGCTTTCAGTGCAATTTTTACAGGGCACGTCTTCGCCGGGCAGGGCGCTGGGCGGATGCTTTACACGGTTCCAAACAATTCTTTCATCGAAAATGTTTCCGGCGACAATGAAGTGACCATCAGTGATACCTCCGGCTCCGTTTCAACGCTCCAGGCGTTGATTAATAACGCCCGCATTGCCAATCCCGGTTACATCCTCATCATTCATTTGATGCCCGGGGCGACGTATTCGGTGAGCAACAGCACGGGGGGACTGGTGCTGGGTTCACAGGAATGCCTAATTGGCAGTGGCGCAACCATTGAAGCGGCCAATTCAGCCGTCACCAATACATTGGTCACCATCAGTACCGGCTCAACCAATGTTTCTATTGCCGGCGGCACTTACAATGGCAACGGCGCAAACATTTATTGCATTTACGCGCCTTCCACGTCCGCGCGTATCAACATTGACAAAGTCACTGCGGGAAATTGCGGACAGGATTGCATTCAATTGAACGGTAACGGCAGCGGCACTTTTGATAATGAAATGACCATCACGCGGTGCGATCTCTCTGGCAGCCCGAGCCATTCGGGTATCAGCATTTGGAATGCAACGCAGACGACTTGCGTAGATAATTTTTGCCACAGCAACTCAGTTGGCATCTGGGTGGGCAATGGCGGCTTCTGCAACATCGCCAATAACACCTGCCTCAGTAATTCCATCGGCATCGATTGCAACAGCGGCAGCGACAATTACGTCGTCAACAACACCTGCAACAACAATGGCACGGGCGTATATGTCGGCGGCTCCGGCAATATGATTGTTTCCGATTTATTCGCGAGCAATTCTGTCGCCGCCATTAATTCCAGCGGCAGCGGTAATATTTTCTGCGACAATCTGTTCACTAATGGCAACGCGACCAATTTTCTAAGCAACGGCAGCGGCGACGACGTAGTCGCTTATGAGGGCGTGATCAATGCCGCCAATGAAAATTATTTTTATCCGCCGCTCGTTAGCAACCAGCACAACACAACCATCGTGAATGGCATGGGTCGTTACGATCTTTACGACAGTTCCACCGGCCCGATCGATAATGTCCAAAGCGAATACAACGCTGCTGTCAGCGCCTATCCCGGCGATGTCATTGTTTTGCATTTAAACGGCAACTACACCGTGGGTTCAAATCCACTGACACTTTCTTCGTACACTTGCATTTTACTCGGTGGCACGATTCAAATGAGCTCTTCGAGCGCCAGCGAGGCCATCTATGCAAGTAGTGCGAGCTATCTTTCCATTTCGGGCGGGACGATTGACGGCGGCACGACCAGTTCCTCGGGTGCGGGGCACGACGCGATTTATTTCACCGGCTGTTCGATGTTTCAGATTGATGGCATGATGCTGCAAAATTTCGGCACGAGCAGCACGCGCGTCGGCGGTTCGGATGTCGTGCGGATTGATCACGGCTCGACGCCGCGAATTTTCACGCGCAACACCATCGTCAACGGCTCAGCACGCGGCTTTTGGCTGGCGACCAGCGGCGTGAGGGACATCGTCTCCGACAACACGGTGACCGGGGTGCAGATGGATGGCGTGGATTGCGACGAATCCACTTACGCCAGCGTCATCAAAAACAATTACCTCTCCAACAATTCGCGCTACGGCGTGTTTCTGGAACAAAGCGCGTCGGACAACCTGGTGATCGGTAACGTCTGCGACTACGACTCGAGCTATGATATCGGCTGCTACAACAACAGCAGTACTCCGCGCGGGGCCACTGCTGACAACAGCATCATCTGCAATGCGCTTCTGGGCGACAATGGCCTGCGCAACGGCTCGACCGGCGACGGCGACAGCGTCACCAGTTCCGACAATTTCTTTTTTGATAACACTGTGATGAATGCGAATATCCAATCGCAGTTGTACGGCTCGCAGAATTATTATTCGCAAAACTACATGGGCAACAGCTCCCTTTCCACGAGCGGCGCGGAAGTTTTTTTCAATTCACCCGATGTCAGCGGCTATCTCAACGTCCAGGACAGCAACAGCGGTTTGTACGCGGTGGTGACCAATGCCTCTACCAGCAACGGCGCGGCCGTGATTCTGGGACAAACCAATTCACTGGGCAGTGACCAATGGTCATTGATTCCCACGGACGGCGGCTATTACCGCCTGATGAATAAAAACAGCAGTTTGGCGATGGTGGTCCTGGATGCCTCGACAAATGATGGGGCGCCCATCATCCAGTGGACCTACAACGCCAGCGGGAATGACGAGTGGATGCCGGTTTCGGCGGGTAATGGTCTTTATAGTTTTGTGAACCGGCTCAGCGGGTTGAATCTGGACGTGCCGAATGCGAGCACCACCGCTGGCACGCAACTGGACCAGCAGCCTTCCACAGGCGGGGCTAATCAAAAATTCGATCTGCTTGATGCTATCCCCTCGATCACAGTTTCAACGGCATCCAACACGGTTTCATGGACCAGCGGCGGCGCGCCCGATGGTAATTGGGAGAATCCGGACAATTGGGGTGATGTCCTGCCGCAGGCCGATGACTCGCTCGCTTTTGGGACCGGCTCGCAGGTTTTGACGACCAACAATTTCCCGTCCGGGACAGCTTTCGATAATATCTCTTTTGCCGGCACAGCGCCTGCATTCACGCTCAATGGCAACGGTCTCCTTTTAAACAATATCTCGCAAAGCTCCGCCGGGGCATTCAGTGGCGGGAGCATTACGGTTAATTCCATCAACAACCAGGCAGTCAATCTTCCGGTAACACTTTTAGCGGGCAATCACGTCATTGAAACAGCAGGCGGCGCAGGGCAATTGACGCTCGACAGCCTCTCCCGCAATGCCGGTGCTCTGGCCCAGTTCAGCATCGGTGGTGGAGCCGTCAACACGAGCTTGGCAAACGTGAATAATATCATCGGCGGTTGGGCGGTGGTTTCGACTGCTGCCAGCCTTGTCAACAATAACGGCGGAGCGGGCACTGTGAATTGGGCCACTGCGAGTGGCGGAGTGGTGACTGGTTTATCCAGCTACACTTCTATCACCGGCAGCGGTGCTTCCCTCCCGGACGAAACCGGCAATAATATCAATATTACTAGCGATGGCAGCGGCGCGGACACCTTAAGCACTTCCGGCGTCACGGACATGAACACGCTCTATTTTTCGGCCTCGGCGGACAACCTTCAACTTAATATTAGCTCAGGCCAGGCACTCCGCCTTGGAGCGGAAGGCGGCATTTTGGCAAACTCGCCGAGGTACTCCACGATTGGCAGCGGCAGTTCGGGAATCTTGACCGCCGGCGGCGGCAACAATACATCAGGCGAACTTTCACTCTATAACTTTTCTTACTATTCCGGCGGCGGCCTCGCTATTAATGCGACCATCGCAGATAATGGGACGGGCTATCCGGTTACTGTCAATACGCTTGGCAGCGTGAATTTCGACTATCCCAATACATACTCGGGTGGCACTTACATTGATGAAGGGGAATTGTATCTTCAGTCCGGGGCCACGTTTGGGTGGGGGCCGGTTTATGTCCTTTCCGGAGGGCGCGCGGATTTCGGGGGCAATAACAGTGTCACTGTTACCAATAGTTTTTATATCGAAGGCTACGGGTTCGGTCCTGCCATTGATAATCAGCCGGGTGCCATCAAAGGGATTTACAACGGCTCGTTCACTGGATTGATCACCCTTTTAGGCAACGCACAGATAGATCCAAACGCGGGAATATGGCCCAACACTTGTACATTCAGCGGCGGGTTTGCTGGCACTGGCAGCTTGACCCTGGGCGGTCCTTCAAATGTCGTTGCAGGCGTGGCGACGTTTGCCGGCAATTGCAGTTACACCGGCGATACCATCCTGGACGCGACAGCGAATGCCAATGGCGGTTCCGGCATTTTCATTGCCAGTGGCAAAAATAATCTCATGAACAACGGCGGCAATCTGGTGTTGATCGGTGGCAGTACTTCCGGCAAGGCTACCTTTGACTTGGACGGCACCACACAAAGCATCAATGGTCTCATCGCCACCGGTGGCACACCGGCCAATGCCTGGATTACGAATAGTTCCGCCACTACTGCCACGCTTGTGATTGGCAACAACAACGCCGGCGGTACGTTTGGCGGGCTTATCGTCAATGGCCATGGCACGATGGCGCTGACAAAAACTGGCCTCGGCACACAAGTTTTGACTGGTAATAATACTTATACCGGCACCACGACCGTGGACGCCGGCACGCTCGCCTTGAGTGGGACGGGTTCCATCTCCAATAGTGCGACAATCATCGTCGGGACAAATGCCACGCTCGATGCCAGTGGATTGGCAAGCCAAACGTGGACGCTAAACAGTGGGCAAATGCTGGAGGGCAGCGGCACGGTAAATGTCAATCTGACCGTTAATAATGGTGCGACAGTCATGCCCGGCAACTCGACCAATCCAGGTGTGCTGACCGTTCCGGGTGCGGTGCAGTTGCAAGGTACAACACTCATGAAGCTCAATGCTGCTACGGGGAGCTCTGATGAATTCAATGCCAGCAGCTTTATCTATGGCGGCGCGCTCACGGTTACGAATATTGCAGGCACTCTCATAGCCGGGCAAACCTTCGAGCTATTTCTGGGCAGTTCTTACTCTGGCACTTTTAGCGCTATCAACTTGCCCGCGTTGGGCGCAGGTTTGGCATGGAATACCAATTTGTTGGGCAACGGAACGTTGCAGGTGGTCGCGACTACCCCGCCATACATCACCGGCATTGCCCTGTCAGGGACAAATCTTGTCCTCAGCGGGAATAATGGCGTGCCGGGCGGACAATACGTTCTTCTGAGCAGCACAAATGTAACCTTGCCGTTCAACCAATGGGTCCCTGTCCTGACAAATAATTTTGACGCCAGCGGTAATTTCAACCTGACCAATGCGATCAATCTGAACACACCGCAAAATTTTTACCTTCTTCAAATCCCGTGAACACAACTAAAGTTAAATTGAATCAAAATAATCGCCGTGCTTCGATCCGGCTCCGCTTTTTTCTTATATCTCTGGTCTATATGGCTGGCCTGGCCCTGGCGTCGGCAGCTCAGCAAACCATCGTTTCCGGCATCGTCTGGAACGATCAGAATGGAATCAATGTGCAGGGACACGGTGGCAATATTATCAAGGTGGGCGTGACTTATTATTGGTTCGGCGAAAATAAAATCGGCGAAAATGCGCAGCACGATCCTTTTCAGAGCGTGCGCTGTTATTCTTCGAAAGATTTGGCGCATTGGACGTTTGTCTCCGATGCCTTGACGCGGCAGGCGAGCGGCGATCTGGGGCCGGGCCGCATTGTCGAGCGTCCCAAAGTGCTTTATAACGCGCATACTCGCCAATATGTCATGTACATGCACATCGACAATGATCATTACGGCAGTGGTAAAGTTGGAATCGCCACGAGTACTGCTGTGGGCGGCCCTTATAAATATTTGGGCAGTTTCCATCCCCTGGGATTAAGGAGCTGGGACATGAATCTCTTCCAGGATGACGATGGCACGGCTTATTTGTTGACCCATGCCAGCGACGATCACCTTCATATTGAAGAACTTGCACCGGATTACTTATCCGTTACAAGGTCCGTAGCCGCATTGCAACCGAACTACGAGGCTCCTGCCATGCTTAAATTTCACGGCTGTTATTACCTGTTCGGTTCGGAATTGACCGGATGGGCCTGTAACGACAACAAATATGCCATGGCCAGGAGCATAGCCGGGCCATGGTCAAAATGGAATTTGTTCGCGCCGGAAGGCTCCCAAACTTTTGTCTCTCAGACAGCGTACATCCTTCCGGTTACCGGTAGCAAAGCAACCACGATTATGTTCATGGGTGACCGTTGGAACTCATCTGCTTTGGGAGCATCCACCTATGTTTGGCTGCCATTGACTGTCCTCGAGACGAATGTATGGGTGGGAACCAATGTCTGGCTATTGGGTTATACCAATGGCTGGAACCTCGACACGAAAAAGGGAACCTGGAAAGATAATGGGGCTGATCCCGCCGGACCGGCCATGCCTAAACCGAGTCTCGCCGAAGGCAAACCGTCAATGGCGGACAGTTTCGAGCATGGGAATCCCCCGGAAGGTGGAAATGACGAGAATGTGATGACCCGCTGGTGCGCCGCTGACAGTCAGACCGGCCATTGGTGGGAAGTGGATTTGGGCCGCACCTACATGGATTTGACCGGAACGGAGGTCTACTGGGAGGCAAACGGCGCTTATCAATATCAGATTGATGTTTCCAACGATAACAAAAGATGGACCACGGTTGCAGACAAAACGACCAACACCATCGCAGCGGGCCTGACCGATGATTATTTTTCTGCTTCAGGCAGATATGTGCGCATTACGGTTACTGGGTTGCCTCCCGGGTTATGGGCGAGCTTCTATGAGTTTAGAGTTTTTGGCTCGAACTCTTTGGCAAAGTCACAATAGATTCTTTCGGGAATCCAAATGCACGTTTTGGTGCATAAATAGACTGAAATCGCCTTCTTGACCGGGACTCGACAACAATGCATCATCGCCAATATTAACGGTGCTTTGACGCACATTTGAGCAGGTGAGCGAAGACCCTTAATTTGGCTTCAACCCCCTCCGTCGGCACCATTTTTACCTGCTTTCCCTTGCGTTAATCATTATTTCTTCTGTGATGCCCCGGATCAAAATACCTGTGCCGGTCGATGCCTGCCGGAAATTCGCCGCGCCGAATTTTTTGCTTGACATTGATTTTCGAATCTATTAAAAGCTTTCCCCAACAGGTAGAGGTCTCCCGGAATTTAAGAGCGCGGTTTGTTTTGGGCAAACCGGTTGTCATATAATTATGGAATTCAGGGAAAACAGCTAATTCAGCAGGCACGTTTCAGAAAGGAAAAACATCTATGCAACAGCGTATGGGATTTTATACTCGATGGGCGGTATTCTTGATTTTAGTCTGGCTTTGCGGCTGCGCGAGCA
>JASHZU010000288.1 GCA_030042375.1 Verrucomicrobiia bacterium | reverse complement strand
TAGGATGATATATTAATTACCGCATTGGCGTTTGTATTGTAGTAGATAAAGTTGGTCAAACCGGCAAGGTTTAAATAGGCGGAGGCGTAGTCCCCGGTTGAAGTGCTGTTGTAGTCTTCGATAGTCATATTGGTCGCGGTGACATGAAGCGTACCAGCCCCGATAAAACAGGCATAGGTAGCGTACCAGCTCCCACTCGGATCATTGACTAAACCAACGTTAAAACTATTAGTGACATTGAGCGTTTTACCAGATGGAATCAGCGTCACCGGGTAGACATAGTTACCTTGGGACTCGTTATCATTGAAAAGCAAATTCGCAACCGTCCCGGCATAGCCCGTATCCACGGTATTGTTGGGTGTGTTCGTAGTCGTCGATTCGTCGTTGTTGCCGAAGACGGCGGTATCAATTGCCGTCGGGCCGGCAGCCGAAGTGGCCGGGGTCCAACTGGAAGGCGAACTCCAATTACCGCTGGTGGTATTCCACGTATAGGTGGTTTGCGCACTGGCCTGCGGCACAGCGGCCAAGGCCAAGGCGGCCATGGCCAAGGCGGCCATGGCCACGCCCACGGCAGAAAGGATGTTTTTTTTATGATAGGGATTGATAAGTTTCATAAATGGGTGGGGTCCTGAAAATGACGTTGTTTTTGAGGGAGAGATGAGATAACTTTTATCTATCATTTTACTTAGGTTGATTTTTAATATTGTACCATTTCAATTTGTGTTAACTACCCCTCTTTGGGGGGGTTGTTGAAATACTGAAAAAAGTTAGCGTTTTTAAGCATAACCATGCTGCCGTTTAAAAGCTTCAAAGCCCTGGCATCAGCCTTTTTCATTGTTCTTGGCTGCGGGTTTCTTCCTGCAACGGTACAGGCGCAGGCGGACCGGGTGTTAACGAATGCCGCAGACATCCTGTCGCTTTCGGATACTAAAGCAGACCAAGGAATTCCTGTTTCAGTGGCAGGTGTGGTGACGGTGGCCCCAACGAATTGGAGCGGCAGATTTTTCGTGCAGGATCCCAGCGCCGGGGTGTTTGTTGAAAACAAGTCGCCATCACAGCCGCGTGTTGGTGACTTGGTGGCGATATCCGGCATCACCCGTGCCGGCGGGTATTGCCCCTGCATTACCAAACCCACATGGAAAAAAATCGGCACCGCCCCCCTGCCCGTTGCTAAATCGGTTACCATTGAGCAATTAATGTCCGGAACTGAAGACAGCCAGCGTATCAGAATTACCGGCGTAGTAAGAGCTGCGCAAGTGAGTGAGGAGGGTGAGAACGAACTGGAAATTCAACTGATGTCGGGCGGCTACCGTTTCAAAGCGGTTGTGCCGATGCCCGCGAACGTGAATTTGCAATCTCTGGTTGGCGACAGGGTTACTGTAAAAGGCACGGCGGCGACCGGGTACAACGCCCCGTTGCGGCACTTTGTAACGGTGACATTATACGTTCCCCAAGCGGATGACTTCATCATCCAGCAACCCACACCGCCGAATCCTTTTAATGAACCTTTGACTCCGCTAAACGCGATTGCAAAGTATCGAAAAGACCGTCTACCAGGCAGCCAGGTGCATATCAAAGGCGTCGTCGTCTACCAAAGAAAAGGGGAAGATTTATTTTTGGAGGATGCGAGCGGCGGGCTCCAGGTAAAAACTAAAATGACGAACAATGTTTCTCCAGGCGACGTGGTGGAAGCGGTCGGATTCCCTGCCGTGGAAAACTTTCTGCCGGTGCTGGACGATGCGGCTTTTCGCAAAACGAGCGAACCGCCTATTGAGATAGAGCCGCGGGACATTTCGGTCGCGGACTTACAGTTGGGAAAGGGCCATGCGAGTTACGTCACGTTGAAAGGCATCCTGGTGGATCGCCTGGCATGGGGTATTGGGCAAGCAGACGGCGGACCAGTCATCCAAACCACGATGGTGCTGCAAAGTTCCAACTTTTTGTTTGAGGCGGAAAAAGATACTGTCGATCAAAACCAATTTTTGACTTCAATTCCCATAGGCAGCGTGGTGCGGGTGAGCGGCATTTGTCTTCTGGAAAGCGACCAGGATGGAAAAATCAAATCGGCGCGCCTGTTACTTCCCACATCCCATGATGTGCAAATCCTCCAAAGGCCAAGCTGGCTGACGCCACGGCATTTACTGGCAACGCTTGCGATTGTTTCAATTATTTTGCTGGTGGCAGTCAGTTGGTCGGTCATGGTCTCGAACAAAAATTTAAAATTGGAATCGCTGGTAATCGAAAAGGAGGCAGCACAAAAGGATCTCCAGGAGGCGCATGATTTGCTCGAATGGCGCGTGCAGGAACGCACCAAGCAATTGAAAATCGAGATGACAGCGCGCAAGGAAAGCGAGCTGCAATTTCGCGCGGTCCTTACCGAGCGTACACGGCTCGCGCAGGAGTTGCATGATACCCTCGAGCAAACCATTACAGGAATTGCGCTGCAATTGGACCGGGTGACGAGCCATTTTGACAAAAACCCGGACAATGCGTCACACCACCTTAAACTGGCCCGCAATTTGACCCGGCAAGGGCAGACTGAGGTGCGACATTCGGTCTGGGGCCTGCGGAGCCGAGCGGGCGAGAAGTTCAATTTCGTCAACGCGCTAAACGTCAGTGGCCGACAAATCGCCAACGACGCGGGCATCCAAATCCAGATCCAAACCCACGGCGAAACGCAGCCGCTCTCTGAAATCGTCGAAGAAAATTTATTGAGGATAGGACAGGAAGCGATCACCAATGCCGTGAAGCATTCCGGCGCCAGCACGGTGAAAATAGAACTGGCGTTCAGCCCGGAAAAAGTGACGCTGGAAATCAACGACAATGGAAAAGGATTCGATCCGGACCACTGTGCGGGGCCAAACGAAGGGCATTTTGGATTATTGGGCATCCGCGAACGTGCTGAGCGGATGGGCGGGCAGGCCACCATCAATAGCTCACCCGGAGCGGGCGCCTGTATTCGCATTGAAATCCCCATCATCCAAAATGGCAACGGCCATCCTCCAGCAGATGTAGAAAAACATGAAGAAAGAGTTTGATATCCGAATTTTGGTGGCGGACGACCATTATGTCGTCCGCATGGGCGTCATTGCTATCATCAACGACGAACCGGACATGGAAGTGGTGGCCGAAGCGGCCAACGGAATCCAGGCCATTGAATTATTCAAGAAGCACAAACCGGACCTAGTGCTGATGGATTCCCGGATGCCGCTGAAAAAAGGCGTGGAGGCGGCGAAGGAAATCAGGGTAATTTCCAACGCCGCACGCATCGTCATGTTGACGGCGTTTGACGGGGATGAAGATATTTTCCAGGCATTGGAATCGGGAGCGCAGGGTTACGTTTTGAAAAATTGCACAGATGAACAACTTATCCCGGCGATTCGCGCCGTGGCTGCCGGCGAGCGCTGGATTCCCGCCGAAGTGCAGCAGCGGCTTGATTCCCGAAAAACATACGAACCGCTCACGCCGCGTGAATTAGTGGTTTTGCATGAAATGGCCAAGGGCCTGGCGAATAAACAAATTGCCAGCGTACTCAATATCACACAAAACACCGCCAAAGGTTATTTGAAGAATATCCTTTATAAACTGCATGCGGCCGACCGGACAGAAGCCGTGACTGTGGCAATTCAGCGCGGGCTGATACACTTATAGCCGCCGATCAACCTTCGGTTCTAAACACTTCCGGGAAAGCCGAACAGGCATTCTTGCCGGAATGCCAAGCCCCTCCAATTATCGAAAATGCCTTTAAGGTATTATTCAGCGGAATGGAACGGCGTGCCCGCTTGATAAAGTTTCAATTGCGATCGAATGGCATCGACCTGCGCAGGATTGGATTGAGTGGACGCCACCTCCAGAGCGAGTTGCGCGGTTTTCACTGCTTCGGAAAATTGGCCAGCCTCAGCATAAGCGGCGGCTAAAGTGCCCAGAACGGTCGGATTACTATCACTGGTAAGGCGATTCGCTCGTTGAGCCAATTCCACCGCTTTGCTTCCGTTGCGTACCGATGCCTGTGGGCTGGTTGCCAGCACCCATGCGAAATTATTCAAGGTCTGTATATGATCAGGATTAATTTGCAGCGCCTTCTGGAATTGCGCCATGGCTTCGCCCGCACTTCCTATTTGGAGCAGCGCGCTGCCGAGATTGTTGTATGCATCCACGTAGCGGGGATTGATTTGAAGTGCCTTTTGAAAATTCTCAATCGCTTTGTTTGCATTTCCGATTTGGAGAAAAGCATTGCCAAGGTCAAAATAAGCTTCCGCATAGCCGGGATTGATTTGAAGCGCTTTTTGAAAACTCGCGATCGCATCGTCCACAGAACCCTTTTCGAGCAGAGCGCTGCCAAGATTGTCATAGGTCCCCGGGTCGGCGGCTTTGATTTGCAATGCCTTTTGGAAATTTATAATCGCATCGTCCACAGCACCTTTTTGCAGGAGGGCAGCGCCAAGGTTGTCATAGGCTTCCGCATAGTCGGGGTTGATTTGCAGCGCTCTCTGGAAATTCGTAATTGCTTCGTCCACGTTTCCTTTTTGCAGGAGTACGCTGCCGAGGTTGTAAAAGGCTTCGGCGTCATCGGGATTGATTTGCAATGCCTTTTGGAAATGCGCAATCGCTTCGTCCACGTTTCCCTCGCGCAAGAGCGCGTTGCCAAGATTGTTGCGGGCATCCACATTGTCGGGATCGATTTGTAACGCCTTTTGGAAATTGATAATTGCTTCATCGACGCGCCCCTGCTGCAGGAGCGCATTGCCGAGGTTGTTATAGGCTTCCGCATCATCGGGTTTAATTTGCAGTGCCGCCTGGAAATGGCTGATGGCATCGTCAAGGTCGCCTTTTTGGAGCAGAGCGCTGCCAAGGTTGTTGTGCGCTACCACGTAGTGAGGATTGATTTGCAATGCCTCCTGGTAATTCGAAATAGCTTCGTCCGTATCCCCTTCCTGCATCAGCGCATTACCGAGATTGTAGTAGGCTTGCGCATAATCGGGCAGAGTTTGCAAGGCTTGCCGGAAATGGGGAATTGACTCGCTGGCTTTTCCATTTTGAAGCAAAATGAAACCGAGACCTTCGTGCGCAACGGCGCAATCGGGATTGCCGGCAAGCGTCGCCTCCCAGAGCGTTTCGGCATTATGATAAATTTTCACCTGTCGCCATGTCAAAACGCCCAGCAGCAATAACAGCGCGCCGCAAAAAAATATTTGTGATTTCCCAAAGTGATCCAGGGTTATCGTGATTCCTGCTGCTGCTAACGTAATGATGCCGATAATAGCGAAATATTGATAGTGATCTGCCACCAGCGAATAGCGGAAGAAGTAGATGTTCAGGAATCCAAGAACGGGCAAAAGCATCACCACGGAATAACCCAAGCCAAACAGCGGCACTTTCCCCCATGTCGCACGATATCGCCAAAATAAAAAAAATGCCACTGCCAGCAGCAGTGCAGGAACGAACGAAAACAGGCTCATCGCACCGGTGTGCCAACGCGGATAAGCCGGGAGCAAATCGACAGGAAAAACCGCCTTGTAAAAATAAAACCAGACTGCCCGGCCCGCAATCGCCAGCCGCGACCAGAAACCATCCGTCCGCACGATGTCATGACTGATGGCATTGTGATATTGAAACCAGATAGTGATCAAGGCCAGCAATCCTGCCAGGGCAAAAAAAGCCATGCTTTGAAAAATATCTTTCCACCCCACGCGCCCGTGGCGCCACCATCCAATTCCGATCAGCACTAACGGCAGCGGCGCGGCCGCCGTCTTGCTTAACAGCGCCAGAGCAAACGCGCCAATTGAAATCCAATACCAACGGTATAATTTTGTGTCATCAAATTTTAGATAGCACAGGAGCGTCCACAGGAAGAAGAACATAGCCAAGGTGTTTTTCCGCTCCGCAATCCACGCCACGGAAGCAACGTTTACGGGATGCAGCGCGAAAATCGCCGCCGCCAACTTTGCGCCCGGAATTTTCAGCCGGGCCAGTACACGCCATAGCAGGATTGCATTGGCCGTGTGCAGCAACACATTTGTCACGTGATAGCCGGTCGCATTTGTTCCCCATAACCGCCACTCCAGCCAGAAACTCGTCCCGGTTACGGGGAAATAATCCGGTGTTGTCGCGGTGCACCAGAAGCGATACCAGCCGTGCGGGTCCCGGACGAGTGGATTAGCTGTAAGCAGAATATCATCGTCCCAGATAAATCCGGCATGCCATACGGGTAGATAGGCAATCAACGTGGCGGCAATCAGAAATGAACAGAAAAGCCAGTTGTCGTCCAAACTAAACCACTGGCGTTGAGATTCCAGCGCACGGGACTTTGCGGCTTTGGGCATTTTGCTGGCCGGCGATACGGTCCTGCCCGAACGCAAAATAGAGAGTTTTTTCTTCGATCTGCGGCTCATGGAGCGAACGCATGATTAGGAAACTCGCGTAGCTTGACAAATAGAAAAAGGGTTACCCGCCGCCCGGACGGATACTCAAACCACGGCCAACCTACATAAACCGTGGGCAACACTTCTCTGGCGTGCTTTAAACCGAGAAGTTGGAAGGCAGCCAGCCGCGTTCAACGCAATACCGAAAATGCCATTCACAGGGATCCTGAAGTTTGTAACTCCAAAAGAACCAGCCGCGGGTTGCCTCATAGTTTAATAATTGCGTGCCGGCGTAACTTCGGGTAGCCGACTCCACCTGAACATTGGAAAGGCCAGACATGGCATGGCCGGGCAGTGAGAGCGACCATTCACCAACAAGGGGGGGCAATTCCCTGCCCTGAATTTCGTCCAACTCCTTTTTACGGTCGATCGCAAAGGCCAATTGTTGCAGCGCGGAACGGGACTTGGAGTCTTTATCAAAACATTGATAAAGATGTGTATCTAAAATGACATTAGTGTAAGACGGTTCCTGCATGAAATCCGTCCACACAAGCGGGCGGAATGAATCATGGATCACGATGGCTACATTTGGGCTGGCGTGCTTGCGAATTCGTGTGTAGGCGTCCTGATAAAATTGTTTAAGGATATCCAACGGCACTTCCGGGCGCGGTTCATTTAGCAGTTCAATCCCGTAGAGCGCGGGATGGCTGCCGTATTGCTGGGCGAAGCTTTCTAAAACCCTCAATGTTTCCTGTACATTGTGCGGGTCTTTCGGCCAATTAATCGGCCCGATGCGCCCGCTGTGGTCCCAGCCGTTTTGACTTCCGGGCGCGCCATGCAAATCCAAAAGCAGTTTCAGATCGTTCTTTCGACACTCATCAAGCGCGAAGGAAATGTATTGGGAACTTTCCACATAAGGCTTGGGCGCTTCCAGCGCCCAATAGCCCACGGGCAATCGTACGGCATTAAGCCCGCATTGTTTTATCCAACGAAAGTCGCTGCTGGTAATAAACGTGTCGCGATGCTGATTGAGACGGCCTTTGGCCTTGCTGCCTAAGGCGAGGCAAAGGCTATACTCATCCTGCGCATCCGTATCGCGGTAGGTATCGGGCGTCATCCATCGCTCGAGAACGAGCCATGCACCCAAGTTGACACCACGCAATTTCGGAGAAGTGCCACCCTTGACGCCACTTCTGGTTCCTGGGAAAGACGACGGTGAAAGACCTTTGCCAAAAGCCAGACCGGACGCTTGTGCGGCAGCCAGCACGGCAATCCCCCCCAATGTATTCTGAATAAATTGTCTCCGACGCATATATTAATCACTCTGTACAAACGGAATTGAAGCAATCATTAAACTTAATTTGACACACGTATATTTTAGCCTGAGTAAAACAAATCTGCCGGTTGAGAACCACCCCTATTTTGAGGGGTACGCCTTTAAGCTTTCCACGAAAAACATGGATTTTTGACTTTTCCGGAGAGGAAGGGAATAAATCGCTGATTTATTTTGCAAAGTTAATTTCCTACCGGCATTTTGGAGGGACAGATTTGACCAGGCGTTCCATTTGAGAATCAGCGACGAGCCACAATTATGAACTGGTATTATGTTGAACAGGGAAAACAAGCCGGGCCGGTAAGCGACGAACAGTTTGATGAAATGGTGCGGGACGGCCGGATAATGCCTGACATGCTGGTGTGGCGGGAGGGAATGGCTGATTGGGTTCCCTGCCGGGAGGCCAGAGGGCAAAGCGCTTCTTCGGGGACTGGCGTGACAGCGGCAGAAGCCAGACCCCAGGCCGTTTGCTCCGAATGTGGCAAAGTATTTCCTGCGGAAGAGACCATCGGTTATGGAAACGTCCGTGTCTGCGCGGCCTGCAAGCCGACATTTCTCCAAAAATTGCAGGAAGGCGCTTCACTCAATCCCGGCGAATTGCGCTACGCCGGTTTCTGGATTCGCGTAGCCGCAAAAATTATTGACGGTTTTATTATTGGCGTGCCCCTGGCAATCGTATTTGTCATCATGATATTTTCGATCAGCCACGCTGCGCCGGGGCAACCGCCGGAAGCGGGCATTTTCCCCGCCCTCCTGCCATCGTTGATGCAGGGGGGATTTTTATTCGTCCAGATGGCTTATGAGATTTTTTTCGTAGGCAAATATGGCGCCACGCCAGGAAAGATGGCTTGCGGTATCAAGATTGTCTCGAGTGACGGCAGCCGGATTGGCTATGGCCGTGCGACGGGGCGTTTCTTTGCGGAAATGCTAAGCCAATTGGCCTGCTATATCGGGTATATCATAGTCGCTTTTGACGAACAAAAGCGCGCCTTGCATGATCATATCTGCAATACGCGTGTCATTTACAAATAGTGGATGAATAATGCGCTGATTCAATGTCCGGCGTGCCAGGCGTGGTTGATGGGAGGACCGTTTAATCAGCGCGGATTTGGCCCCTGCCCCGCCTGCGGAGTGCCACTGTTGGGCGAAGTTTTTCCCGCGCTTTTCCGCAAAATCAGCACTGGCCGAAGCGGCGAAACCATCATGGTGGAGGGTGAATCAAGTTGTTTTTACCATCCGCAAAAAAAAGCGGTCTTGCCCTGTGACGGTTGTGGACGGTTTCTTTGCGCCTTGTGCGACTGCCCGCTCCATGGCAAACATTTTTGCCCCGCTTGTCTGGAAGCCGGAAGAACCAAGGGAAAAATCAAGAACCTGGAGAATCAACGCACGCTTTACGACAGCATTGCGCTGGCCCTGGCAGTTTACCCGCTGGCCACTGTGGTGCTTTATTATTTTACTTTCGTGACAGCTCCGATGTCGTTGTATGTGGCGATACGGTATTGGAACGCGCCCCAGGGTATTTTGCGCCGGACGAAGGTTCGCTTTATCATCGCCATTGTTGTTGCCATGCTCACGATTGCCGGTTGGGCGGTGTGGATTATTCATTCAACTTTGTATCATGGAACCCGCTTCTGAAATTCGTTATCAACGTTTAACGCGCATGTTCGCAGGGATCAGATTATCCAGCCTCTGGCTGGGGCCGGACCATTTGCTACGGGTCAATTCCAACGGCTATACAGAAACCTACAAGCGTTTCTATTTCAGCGATATCCAGCTTATTATTGTCCAGGAAACGAAACGTCGTGTCGTCTGGAACGCCATTCTGGCTGTGCCCTTGTTGATTTGCCTTGTTGGGTTGGTGACCTGCCAGATGTCTGGAGAGCACAATATCGCGGCCATCATCACCTGGCTGGTCCTTTTTGCCATTATCTCTTTCTTTCTACTGATTAATAATCTCCTGGGGACAGGTTGTGTTTGTTATTTGCGGACGGCGGTCCAAATCGAATCACTGCCCTCGTTGTGCCGCGTCCCAAAAACCCGGCGGGTTTTGGATAAAATTCGCCCACTGATTGTTACAGCCCAAGGGGGTGAACTTTCTCATGAAGCCGTTTTAGTCGCCATGCGGGAATCGGCCGCACCTGTTGCCCCTGCCACAGAACCAGCAGCAGAGAGTACAACTGCGAACGCGATGGATAATCCGCCGCCTGCGAATCCTTGATTTTTCGGCTATGCAATCATTGACCCATCAACGTTGTTTTAACCATGCCATGCGCGAAGCCGTGGCACGCTGCCCGGAGTGCAAAAATTTTTTCTGCCGCGAATGCATTACTGAACATGACGACCGGGTGGTCTGCACCGCTTGCCTGATAAAGCTGACGCACAAGCCGCAGACGCGGCGTTTTGGCCTCGTCAAAATTCTTTGGCTTAGCCAGGCAGCGCTGGGCTTCCTGATCGTGTGGTATTTCTTTTTTCTTTATGGCAATTATTTATTGAAATTGCCCAGCTCCTTCCATGAAGGAACGATTTGGCAGGCCAATTGGATGGACCAGCAATGAAACACGCGCGCCGACGACAAGGCAAAGGAGCCTTCGACATGATCGAAGAATCCGTTCATTTGCTACGCACGGCGCCGACGGCAACGCTGGCGGCTTACTATCTGGGGGCGATACCGTTTAGGCTGGGCCTGTTATATTTTTGGGCGGACATGAGCCGAAGCCCGTTTGCCGGTGAGCATCTGGCCGAAGCCAGCCTGATGATGGGACTTTCGTTTTTGTGGATGAAATTCTGGCAGGTTATTTTCTGCCGCCGCATCCGCGCCCAATTGGCCGCTGCACCCGCACCGGCCCTGAATTTCAAACGAATCGTGCGGATCTTCCTGGCACAAACCATATTGCAGCCGCTGGGCTTGTTTCTCATTCCCCTGTCCGCAATTCCATTGCTGCCATTCGCGTGGGTCTATGCGTTTTACCAAAATGTGACGGCGCTGGACGACGGAGAGGAAGGACTGACACGCCTTTTTAAAAAATCATCGCGACAGGCGGCGCTGTGGCCCAGGCAAAATATTATCGCCCTTTTAATCCTGATTGCTTTTGGTCTTTATGTTTTTCTGAACTGGACGACGGTATGTTTTCTACTACCAGGTTTGCTAAAGATGCTGTTTGGCATCGAATCCGTTTTTACCAAAAGTTCCTTTAGCATGTTGAACTCAACGTTTTTCGCCGCCATGTTTGGGCTTACTTACCTGTGCGTGGACCCGATTTTAAAAACGTTTTATGCGTTGCGATGTTTTTACGGAGAGTCGCTGGAATCCGGCGAGGATTTAAAAGCCGAGCTAAATCTCTTTTCCACACCAAAGGCCCTTGCGGCCATCTTAATTTTCGCCGCGATTTTTGTTTCAGCGCCCGCAATGGCTGCTGACACCACACCAAAGCCACAACCGCCAGCGCAGGTTTCTTCATCGACACTCGACCAGGCAATTGACCAGACCATTCACGAGAGGAAATACACGTGGCGAATGCCGCGCGAAAAAATCCAGGACACCGATGCCGAGGAAGGTCCCATTGGGAAATTTTTTGATAAGGTGAGCGATATGCTCCGGAAATGGGCGCGCGCCGTCTTGCATTGGATCAATGAATTGCTGCGGAAACTTTTCAAAAACTGGCATCCCAAGCCTGAGAATACTTCGCCCAGTTTTGGCTGGATTACGGCCGTGCACTTGTTGCTTTGGACCCTTGTTGCCGTGGTGGCTTCCACTTTGGCGATTGTTATCTACCGTGTCTTGCGGGGCCGGCGGAAATCGCCTCCAGTGGTAGCCAGCGAAGCGATTCTTCCTGTCCCCGACCTGGCCGATGAAAACGTGGGCGCGGACCAATTGCCGGAGGAAGGCTGGACGAAACTTGCGCGTGAATTGCTGGCGCGGGGCGAATTGCGCCTGGCCATGCGCGCGTTTTACCTGGCCAGCCTGTCACACCTTGCGGCTCGAAACTTAATCAGCATTGCGAGGTTCAAATCAAACCGCGACTACGAGCGCGAGTTGCGCCGGCGGGGACATTCATTTCCAGATCTGCTTTCTCTCTTCGGGCAAAACATTTCTGTTTTCGAAGCGGTGTGGTATGGCATGCACCAGGTTAACATGGATTCGGTCAACCAGTTTGCCTTGAATGTCGAGCGCATCAAAACCGGCGCATGAAGCGATATTTTCCCATAATGATTTTGGTTAGCTGCGCGGCGGCGCTCATATTTGGCATCGTCGATTTGTTCGAACTTCGATTTGAGGCCGGCGATGTTTATCCACCGTACTCTTCATTGCGGGCGGATCCATTGGGGGCAATGGCCTTGTATGAGAGCCTTGAAAAAATTCCTGGGCTGTCCGTGTGGCGCGATTTCAGCGATTCCAGTGAACTGCCGGAGGAGCCGCAAACGGTTTATCTGCACCTGGCAGGAGATCCTTATGAATGGAATTGGCTTCCGCCAGAGACATTTCATGATATCCAGGATTTTCTCGCGCGCGGCGGGCGGCTGGCCATCACTTTCTATCCCATGTATGAACCAGAAGTTTTTGATTTCGATGAGGAGGATACCAATTGGGATGAGGGAACGAATTCGGAAAAATCCGCCAAGATGAAACAGCATAAAAAGACACTGCACCATGGAATAAAGAAACAGGAGAATGACACGGATGATGAGGAGAGGCTGATTTCACTAGAAGACAAATGGGATTTCAACACGACTTTCCGAACCCTTGAGCAGGATGACGGCCATTATTTGCCGATGAATGTTTTTAGAAAGGCAAAGTTGCCGCTGCCGGACGTGCTGCAATGGCATAGCGGCGTTGTCTTCACCAACCTGGGGCCGTTGTGGCAGGTGATTTATGCGCGCGGGACCAACGCGGTGATTATCGAGCGGAAATTCGGCGAGGGTTCGGTCGTCATGGCGACGGATTCGTATTTTGTCAGCAACGAGGCCATGACGAAGGACCGGCACCCAGACCTGCTGGCATGGTTTATTGGCCCAAGCAAAAATGTCGTTTTCGACGAATCGCATTTTGGAATTGTTGACACTTCCGGCGTGGCAACACTCATGCGCAAGTACCGCCTGGAGGGGCTGATGGGGGGCTTAATTTTGCTGGCGGTTTTATTTATCTGGAAAAATTCTCTCAGCCTGGTCCCGCCGCTGGCCGACAGCCGGCGTGAAGATTTTGTGACCGGCAGAGATTCGGCCACGGGCTTTGTAAATCTGCTCCGGCGGAGCGTTGCCCGGCGCGATATCCTGGCAACCTGTTTTGCCGAGTGGAAAAAATCGACCGCTCAAAAAGGGAAAATTTCGACTCCGCGATTCCAACAGGCGGAAGCAATTTTTTCCTCGGAAAGTTCTGCCTCCGGTTCAAACCCAATTGAAACTTACAAAAAAATTTCCGAAACTCTCGGAACACGAAATCCAAATCTATGAATACAGAACGGCTCAAGGAAGTCCTCACCCAAGCGCGGCACGAGACCGGCAAGGTCATTATCGGCCAGCATGATGTCATTGAGAAAGCGCTCATCTGCATTTTCACCGGCAATCACGCGCTCATCGAGGGCGTACCCGGCGTGGCCAAAACTATGTTGGTGCGGACCCTCGCGCACGTGTTGGGGGCTGACTTTGCGCGCATCCAGTTTACGCCGGACCTCATGCCCGCAGACATCACCGGCACGAACGTCTTCAACCTGCAGCGCAATGAATTTTCGCTCATTAAAGGCCCGATTTTTACATCGTTCCTGCTGGCTGACGAAATCAATCGTGCGCCGGCCAAGACACAATCCGCGTTGCTGCAAGCGATGCAGGAGCGGCTTGTCACCATCGACCGCGAGACACATTCGCTGCCTCCGAATTTTACCGTCTTCGCCACACAGAACCCGATTGAGTATGAAGGGACTTATCCCCTGCCCGAAGCGCAGAAAGACCGCTTCATGCTCAAAATCACGATGGCGGCGCCCGATCGCGCAGACGAACTGGCGCTGGCGCAACGAACGATGACCAAAGAAGCGCCGGAAGCATTGCTCGCGCAAGGCGTCGTCCAGCCAGTCATCAAAGCAGAGGATTTGGTGGAATTGCGCCAGGGGCTCGCGGCTATCGTACTTCGTGAAGAATTAATTGCCTACCTAGTAGACATCGTCAGGGCGACGCGCACGCACGAGAGCATTCTGGTAGGCGCGGGACCGCGCGCCACGCAATCACTCATCATGGCAGCACGGGCTTACGCGGCCATTTCCGGCCGCGATTTTGTGACGCCGGATGATATCAAAGTGATGACGCCACCTGTCCTGGAACATCGCTTAATCCTGCGACCCGAATTTGAAATTGAAGGGCTGACGGTATCGGAAGTCATCCAGCAAATTCTCCAACAAATCGCTGTGCCACGATGATTGTCCCACGTTCCAGATTGTTATTTTGGACGGCGGTTATCATATTGCCGTTTGCGTTCCTTGCGGCGGTGTCGCCGACAGCGGGAGGCGTGTGCCTGCTCTTTATCGGCGGCCTGGCGCTGATCGCGATGGTGGATGCTTTTGCCGCGCAAAAAAATCTTACCGGAATTGGAATTGAACTTCCGGCCGTTTCGCGAATGTCGAAAGACCGCGAAGCCAAGCTGGAGCTGCGCATTCGCAACGCGCAGCAACATAAACGGGTGTTGCGCGTGGGGCTGCCCTGGCCTGGCGAAATCAAAACCGAAACGGCGGAGATGGAAACGGTTTTGCCCGCGCAAAGCGAATGGTCACGCTTAACGTGGCCGTGCACGCCATTGAAACGCGGGAATTATAATTTTAGTGATGCATTCGTGGAAGGCGAATCGCCACTGGGCCTTTGGGCAGCGCGCAAAGCGGTTCCCGTGCAATCGGAAATCCGCGTGTATCCAAACCTGCTGCAGGACCGGAAAAATCTATCAGCGCTTTTTTTGAACCGTGGGCAGTTTGGTTTGCATGCGCAACGGCAGATTGGCAAGGGGCGGGACTTTGAAAAGCTCCGGGAATATGTTCCCGGCGACGGCTATGATGAAATCCACTGGAAAGCGACTGCACGGCGCGGCAAGCCGATTACCAAAGTTTTCCAAATCGAAAAAACGCAAGAGGTTTATGTTATTGTCGACGCTTCCCGATTGAGTGCGCGGCGGGCGAATGAAACGGCGGGAGCGGAGTCCGCACTCGAACGATTTGTCACGGCGGCTCTCGTGCTGGGGCTGGCGGCGGAGCAGCAAGGCGATTTGTTCGGACTGCTTACGTTTGCCGATAAGGTACAAAAGTTCGTCCGCGCCAGAAACGGCCAGGCACATTACAACGCCTGCCGGGATGCGCTTTACACACTTCAGCCGAAAATTGTCACGCCGGATTTTGACGAGCTGTGCACGTTCATCCGGTTGCGCCTGCGCCGCCGTGCGTTGTTGATTTTTCTGACGGCACTCGACGACCCGGCGGTGGCGGAAAGTTTTGTCCGCAACGTGGATTTGATTCGCCGCCAGCATTTGCTGCTGGTGAATATGTTGCAGCCCCCTGGCGTGAAGCCGCTGTTTAGCAATACGGGCGTGGCCAGCCTGGACGATTTATACCTGGAACTGGGCGGGCATTTGCGCTGGCAGAAGTTGCGCGAACTGCAAAAGATTTTGCAGCGGCTGGGCGTGCGGTTTTCCCTGCTCACCAATGAGCGATTGAGCGCTGAGCTGGTGTCCCAATATTTGAGCGTCAAACAAAGGCAATTGTTGTGATTGTTGATTTACAACGTTTTATTGCAAACGAGCGGCCGTACTGGGCGGAACTGGAAAAGCGGCTGGATTTTCTGGAGGCCGAGCCGACGGCCCGGATGTCGCTTGAGCAATTGCAATTGTTTCACCAGCTTTACGAGCGGACTGCGGCCGGCCTGGCGAAAATCATGACTTTTTCTTCGGAACCGGAAACCCGGCGCTATTTGGAAAATCTTGTTAGCCGGGCGTATAGCGAAATCCATGAGGCGCGCGAGAAGCAGCGGCGGATTTTTCCATTGCAATGGTTTTTCCAGACGCTGCCGCAAACGTTTCGCCGGCATATCGGGGCTTTCTATCTTTCGCTGGCCATTACGATTGCCGGATGCCTGTTCGGCGGCGGGGCGATTGCCCTGGACCCGGATTCCAAGCCGGTCCTGATGCCGTTTTCGGAACTGAATCAGGACCCGGTCAAGCGCGTGCAGGAGGAAGAAAAGGCCTCCAAGGACAGATTGGAGGGCTATAAAACGCCTTTTTCCGCTATGCTCATGACCCATAACATCCAGATAGCCATCCTTACATTGGCGCTGGGGATGACGTGGGGATTCGGCACGATCATAATGCTGTTTTACAATGGTGTGATTCTGGGCGCGGTGGCCGTGGATTATATTCGTGCGGGGGAAACAAAATTCCTGCTGGGATGGCTGATGCCGCACGGAGTCATCGAAATACCCGCCATTTTGATTGCCGGACAGGCGGGATTCATGCTTGCGATGGCCCTTATTGGAAGAGACAGCCGGCTGCCGTTGAGGGCGCGCCTGCGCGCGATTTCGCCAGATGTCACGACGCTGATTTTTGGCGTGGCCATACTTTTGGTCTGGGCCGGGTTTATCGAAGCTTTTCTTTCGCAATACCATGAACCGGTAATTCCTTACGACGCAAAAATCGCGTTTGGCTGCATCGAGCTGACATTGTTGTATTTGTTTCTGTCGCGGTCAGGGAAAAAGAAAACGCCTAGTGAGGAAGGGAGCGGCAAATGAAGACCAGCACGCTTGTCATTCGCACGCCTGAAGGGATTATTTTTTCCCAATTGCTGGCGGGACCCGTGACGCGTTTTTTCGCGTGGTTTATTGATCAGCTTTGCATCCATGTCATCATGACTGTGCTGAGCATGGTGATAAGTTGGATAGGAATTTTAAGCCTGGGGTTTGCCATTGCTTTTTATTACATCGGGTTTTTTGTCATCGGAATCGGCTACGGAATTTATTTTGAATGGACTTGGCGCGGCCAAACGATTGGAAAAAGGCTGTTTCGCCTGCGTGTGGTGGATGTGGAAGGCATGAGACTGCAGTTCAATCAAATAGTCGTGCGCAACCTCCTGCGCTTTGTAGATCAATTACCCGTGTTTTATTTCGTCGGTGGCGTGGCCTGCTGGTTCAGCCCCAAATGCCAAAGGCTGGGAGATCTCGCAGCAAACACCGTCGTGATTCGCAGTCCGCAGGTTTTTGAACCGGACCTGGACCAGCTTTTGGCCGGCAAGTTCAATTCGCTACGCGAATATCCACATCTGGCCGCCCGCCTGCGGCAAAATGTTTCGCCAGGGGAAGCGGGCATTGCCTTGCAGGCGCTTCTACGACGCGATGAATTTGAACCCGGGGCGCGCGTGGATATGTTTAGTGACCTGGCGGCCCATTTTCGCGCGAAGGTTGAATTCCCGCCCGAAGCCACTGACGGGGTAGCGGACGAACAATATCTCCGCAACGTCGTGGACGTTCTTTACCGCACACGAACTGAAGCGCGGACGGAAAAAGCTGTCACTGCCTGATTTTCAAAACGGCTTCAGAGGCTTCTTAATTGGACGTTGCGATACCGGATGACTGTGTCCGAGCTGTCGTTAAAAGCACCCAGACCCACCAGATAGGAATCGTCCGGCACACTGATGCTGACGGGTGGCGCGGCCCCATTAAAAACGTTGAGACCGTTGACGGACGCCGTAACCCTGCCGTCCTGAAACGTAAAGTCGAAGGAATTGGTGACATCATTCAAGACGATGTGCTGCACAATTTGATCGCGCGTCCAGCCCTCCGCGAAGCACACAACATCTCCTTCTTCTCCATGGCGTTTGAGGCGAAAACCATACCAGTCATAACTGTTGAAATCAGGGACGCCCATGACCAGTCCACCCTGGAAATTGGCGTTGGCAGAATGCACCAGTTCAAATTGCCCACGCACTTCAAAATTCATGCCCGCCCGGACGCGTGAAAAAAGCATGTGCCCCTGCGGCCCGGATTCCACTTCCAGCGCGCCATCGGGCAGAACCTTGGTCTTTCCAAAGCTTACCACCCAATTGGGGTCATCATCGCGCGAAGGCAGCAGGCTAATCCATTCGCCATCCTGCAGACGCTTCTCGGCTGTCAACTCGGCCAGACGATGATCAATGAAATCCTTCGTCCGGTCGTCAGCATTGGGATCATTGGTTAACACGGAATACCTTTCGATGGCCTGGGAAAGCTGGCCGTTATTACGGGAATTTTCTGCAGTATCGATTTTTGCCGCCAACGGTCCGGTGCGCGCCGCGACTTCCAATGGCATGAGCGATAAATCCGTTCTCCAGCCCTGCAGGCTTCCTGGCGAAGGCTTCCAATTCAATGCTTCCAATTGAGTACGCGCGATATCGTATTTGCCTGCGAAGTAAGCCACGATGGCATAGGACTCGCGCCAGCCCTGCTGATATTGCTCTTGCGAGGGCGCATTCACATAGCCTTCGTACATCCGTTGCAGGTTTGGCCAGATATCGTCCCGGCTGTAGATATGCTTGCCAGCGGGAAGTTCCATTTCTGATTCGACATCGCCAATACAATCGAAGTATTTGCGCGGCACGTCCGTATCGAAACGACCAGTATTTACCGCGGCCACGCCCAGCGCCAGCATGGCTTCTTCATTACCGTACCAGCGCGGGCGCAGGCCCCAGCGAAAATCCGACCATGCACGGGAATAATCAATTTGCGCCGTCGTTGTCCGGTCGAACCACAGGCGCATCTCATTGAGGTCAGAATCGCCCAAGGAAACGTAAATCATCCGTTCGGGCGCCAGCGGCCAAGCCGGCTGCATGTTCCACGCAGCAGTCAAATCGGTACGCGCGTTTGCCAGATGGACGCTAAATCCCTGCCATCCCGCACTGCTCACACTATCGGCGTAGCCACCGCCGCGCGCCGCCCAAGCCAGGATAATTTCGTGTTCGCCGTCCAACACTTGCGAGAGCCACTTGTAATCGGGGCCGGCATCCTGGACAATACTGCAAACCGATTCGGCGTTTTGCGCAAAGAAATTATATCCCCAGCCGTTCACAAAAATGTCGGCGATTTCCTGTTGGTCGCCCGGCGTGAAGCTACCATCGGCAAAACATTGCTTTAATTGTTCCAACCCGGACGTTTGCAATTCGCCGGCGCGGTCCGAATTGCCCCCTAATTGCCCAGCGAGTTTTACCATGGCGTACAGCTTTGGGTATGCCTTATGGCTGGAATTGGGATAGGCCGCCAGAGCGCGCTCATAACGGTGGATAGAGTCAAATAGATTCAAGCTTTCATCCGCCGCTATAGTCAACACGAGCGGGTCCGTGCAGTTGGGATCGTTGGCCAGTTTATCGCTTTCGTCTTCAAGCGAAATCGAATTGGTTGCTTCCGGTCCGCCATAATTGCGGGCAACAAACGTCCGCAGAAACAAATCCGCTTCCGCATCGCATTGGGGGTCGCGCCGACCGTTTTTTTCATAACCGTCCACCCACTGACGAATCCGAAATTCTCTTTGCCGCTTTTGTTCATCGGCAAAGGTCTGGGTGTTTTTGTCAAACACGATGGGCCTGCTCGCGATGGCGACGGCTCCGGGATTGTACCGACTCAAATTGTTGGCCCGAATTTGATTGGCCGTACGGAGAAAACTTCTCTGCATTATCATGCCAAAACCGACGACCAAACAGATGCACAGAACGGCACCCCCGGCAATGCCCGCCCAAATCAAAGACAGGTTTGTTTCTTTGCGGAAAACCGATGGCGGTAGCGGTGGAGGCGCGAGTTGACGACCGTGTTGCAGGACCAAATCCAACGGCTGCCAATCGGGCATGCCCTTCCCCTGAACGTATTCGGCACCATTAAACTCCCCGGATTCGCGACGCCGCCTCAATTCGTCCAGAGGAAAAACGCCTAAATCCTCTCCCTGCCTGCGCACATGGTAATTCATAAGGCCGATGCAAAAATTTTAACGGGATTAGTATCGGCCCGCAAGAGTCGGCAGTTTAACGGCAATAACTTTTCAGCTCTCCCCGCTGCCCTTTTGCGGGCGGCTAAAATTCAGGGGCGTTTCCCGGCGATGTCGTTTTGCGCAAGCGCATTCTCATTTATATATTTTTCGTCGGTCAGCGTTTTGAGAAATGCCACCAAGGCTTTTTTATCGGCTGTGCTTAACGGTACGCCACCATCAGGATGTTTAGCAATATTGGGATCGAGCGTTTCGCTGCGTTTCACTCCGGTACAATAATGTTCCACCACTTCATCGAGCGTTGCAAACCGCCCATCGTGCATGTAGGGGTGCATAAGGGCGACATTGCGAAGCGAAGGAACGGCAAATTTGCCAATGTCATAATTTTTACCAGTAACTTTGGCGCGACCGATGTCAGAGAAGGTGGCATCAAGACCATTGTTGGCGAACGCCTGGCTTTGAAAGAGTGGCCCGCCATGGCAATGAAAACAGTCCGCGCCGTATTGTCCGCGACGCGGATCGTATTCTGTAGAGAATAATTCAAAGCCGCGCTGTTCTTGTGCAGTAAATTTCTCCTGGCCGGCCAATACGTGGTCAAATTTTGAATCAAAGGACGTGAGCGTAAGAAGATAATTTTCAAGGGCCAACGCGATTTTCTCTGAGGTGATTTCGGACGACCCGAACGCCGCTTCAAACAAACCGTGATAGCCATCGTTTGCGCTGCCCAATTTCACCACCAAATTCGTTAATGACTGGTGCATTTCGACGGGGTTTTGGATAGGTTGAAGCACCTGCTGGCGCAGGCTTTGCGCCCGGCCATCCCAGAAAAATTCGTTTTTCCATGCGAGGTTGAACAAGGACATTGTCTTGCGCGGGCCGAAATTTCCTTCCGCGCCACGCGCTGTGCACCGCCCGTCAGTAAACGCCCTGTCCGGTGAATGGCAATCCGCGCACGACTGCCCGTTGTTAATGGAAAGGCGCGGGTCAAAAAACAATTTCCGGCCCAGCGCGACGCGTTCAACTGTCAAAGGATTGTCGCGCGGCAAATCGGGGACCGGAAACGTCGCGCTCATCTGGAATTGATAAGGCGTAAATTTTTGCGGCAGGTAAAGCGGCTTTGGGTCGGCGGCGACGATTTCCGCATCGTTCATTTGCGAAACGCGATGGACGCGAAAAGCACCGGCGACATTTTTGACGAGCGCCGCGGCAATCGGGTCGCCATCGCGGGAGTGCGTGGAGGAGCCATCCCTGGCAAAGGACAACGGAGATGGGGCGTTTAACACGACAGCCAAGTCGAAATCCAGTTCCACTTTGGTTTCATTGGTGATTTGGAGCGGAGCAGCCAGAACGACGCGCACCGCATTTGTGTCGCGCGCCAGGTGATAAGCCCAGCCATCCAATTCACCTGCGGAATTCCGCCACAAACCTTCCAGCGCAAGAAAGATATAACCGCCCTGCCAGCCCCAGTAGAGGCCGTTCACATCAGGATTTAGAGCATGTCCGGGGGGAAATTGCGAGATAGCGGCGTGATTCAGATTCGTATTCAATCCGACAAGAAACCGAACGGTGCGGAACTGGCCAGTCGGGATGTTCCCAAGCCGGACGGTATTGCGATTTTCGTTGAAATCCAGCCATTGCACCGAATTTGAAAATTCCAGCCAAGTCCCATCATCTCGCTGCAATGCAAAATCGCTCACCAAATAGCTGACGCGTGTAATTGAAAACGTTTCTCCTGATGACGTTTGATAACGGAAAGAGGCCGGCTGCAACAGTTCGCCATTGACCTTTGGAGTGATTTCAATACGTAAAGTCGCAGCGGACACCGGGTTCAGCACCGTTAAAATCCCAAAGCAAACAACAATGATTCGCGTGAGTTTCATCTTTGCCACAAAGGTCTTTATGCGACAACTTACGCGCATGAACCTTAAGCAAAGATGAAGAGGGAATTTATCCGTTACTTATGGATAGTGGCGGCCGTGCTTTTGTTATAGGCCTTTGGGGTGTTAGCTTTTTTTCCCTTCCATGGCATCCATTGATGGTGGCTGGCTGACCAGGACTGCCGTGGTCATGGTGGTCGTTGTTCGCGTCCACACGCCCATGGGATAATTTGCTTTGCGCCAGGCTTCAATCCCGCCGAGCAAAGGCCGTACACGCTTGAAGCCTCTTCGGCGCAGCAACAAAGCAGCCTTCGCGCTGGTAATTTCGTTCGGACAATCACAATACAAAATCACCTCACGGTCGCGGGGAAATTCCTGAGAATGTTTGTCAAAATCGTCAATGCCCAAATGGACCGCGCCACGAATGATGGCAGGATCCTGTTCCAGCTCAGCGCTGGGGCGCATATCTACAATGAACGGGTTTTCACCGGCACTAAGCATACGGTCCAATTCATCCACGCCAATCTTAGCCATGCGCAGTTCGCGCAAGAGATGCTGCCGCTGCCAATATTTGTAGGCGATATACAGGGCCAGAAAAAGAGCGACCAGGGCCAGGGCGCTGCCACCGATATGCGCCAGGCCGGCGCCAATTTGCGCGATTTGATTACTAAAGAGATAACCCAACAGCATGAACGTGCCGCAGTAAAGGCACGAAGCCATGAAGTCGAAGACGAAAAACCGAGGCGCGCTGAGTTTGGACATCCCTGCCAGCGGAGGGATAATCGTGCTCATGCCGGGCACAAATTTGGCCACGACAATGCCTTTAGTGCCGTATCGCGTAAAGACGTTTACGGTGCGGCGCACACAGGAATCAGGCTCCAAAGAAATGCGGCAGAGCAGCCCCAGGACTTGCGTTCCCCGATGGCGGCCCAGATAAAACCAGAAAAAGTCGGCCATCAGGCAGGCCACAATCGTGGCATCAAGCCCGATAAACCAATGGAATTTTCCCACGGCGGCAAGCGCTCCCGCAGCCAAAAGCCACGGCACTCCGGGAATGGGCACTCCCATTTGCTCCAAAAAGATGACTCCAAAAATAATTGGGAGCCCATGCTTGACTAAAAATTGGCTTATATCACTCACTTGTTATTATTCCTTCAACCGGCATTCAGCCTCCAGCGAATATCCTCCATGGCACATAAAAATCAAATATTCAATGTTAATTCAACTCTGAAGCATTCTCGCGCTTTATCGGGAGCCGGACTTTGAAACGGGTCTCGCCGGGATGTGACTCGAATTCAATTTCGCCGCCATGACGGTCGCCCACGATGCGGTTGCTGATGACCAGGCCCAGGCCGGTGCCTGAACCCACACCTTTAGTCGTGAAAAATGGCTCGAACATGTGCGACTGGACTTCCGGCGGGATGCCCGGGCCGTTATCCACAATTTCGACGACAATTTGATCATCTTCCCGGCAGGTGCCGATGCAAATCTTTCCGGAACCATTCACGGCATCAATTGCGTTATCAATAAGATTGGTCCAGACCTGGTTAAGTTCGCTGCCATAAGCGGTGATACGCGGCAATGAATGATCGAATCTCCGCTCCAGTGTCACGTTTTTCAATTTGTGACCCAGCATCGTCAGGGTGCTTTCAATGCCTTCGTGGATGTCGACTTCCTGCGTCGGGGCCTGATCCATGTAGGTGTAAGATTTGATGGCTTTGACCAACTCGACGATTCGGCTGGTGCTCTGGTCAACCTGGGTGGTGAGCAATTTCAAATTCACGCGGGCCTCCAGCCAGCCCAGGGCATCGGCCTGGCTTGGTGGCGGGAGTTTATCCACAAGTTCACCCAACCAGGCCGAGTCCAATCCGGCGCTGACGAAGGTCGGGGCCATGTCCCAAGCATAAGCCACGCCACGGGCATCAAGCCATTGGGCGAGTGCTTCCACGCGGTCGCTGCGCTCGAGATGGTCCAGGACGGGCGCCTGAGCGAGTTTTTCGTTGGCCTGCAACTCGGCGTTTAAAAGTTGCTGCCAATCCACGGAATCGAGCAATCGACTGAGCCGACAGAGAAATGCCTGCGCCGAA
>JASHZU010000287.1 GCA_030042375.1 Verrucomicrobiia bacterium | reverse complement strand
AAACGCGGAAAGATTTTTTCAAAGCTCGCCCGGGAAATTACCGTTGCTGCCAAGCTCGGCGGTGGCGATCCGGGCATGAACCCGCGCCTGCGGATGGTTTTACTCAAGTGTCGCGCCTCCAACATGCCCGCCGATAATATCGATCGCGCCATCAAAAAAGGCACCGGCGGCGGTGAAGGCGCTAACTTCGAGGATTTGACCTACGAACTCTACGGGCCGCACGGCGTCGCCCTGCTCGTCGAAGTCAGCACTGATAATCGCAACCGCACGGCTTCAGATGTGCGCAGCCTCGCCACTAAAAGCGGCGGTTCCATCGCCACGCCCGGGTCGGTCAGCCGCCTTTTCCATCGCAAAGGCCAGATTATCGTCTCCAAGGAAAACGCCAACGAAGATAAATTGATGGAATTGGCGCTGGAGGCCGGCGCGGAAGATTTCAAAGCCGAAGCGGAAGGATTTGAAATTTTGACTGAACCGGTTAATTTTGAGGCGGTGCACAAAAAAATTGAGGAGGCGGGAATCAAATGTGAAGCTGCGGAAATCACTTCGCTGCCTGTCATCACCGTACCACTAAACGGCGAGACGGCGGTTGCCGCGGTGAACAAATTGATTGAAGGGCTGGAAGATCACGACGACATAAAAGAGGTCTTTTCCAACGCCGAATTTCCCGAAACATAAAATGGAACAACCCGGGCAATATTTCTTTTGCTGCTTGCATTCTCCAGGTATTTTCGCGGTTAATGCTGCATGAAGGCACTGCGCGCTGATACCTTTCTTGCGCGCCTGCTGCGCCGGCTGGGCCTGGCGGTCATCCGCCACCCGGCCTGGTTCTTTTGGTCCCAGATTGTCCTGGCTTTGGTGTGCATCGTTATCACCGTCGGCTTCCTGAAATTTGATCCCGACCAGGGCCACTTGGTTTCCCCAAACCTGAAGTACCAGCAAGATTTCCTCCGCATGCAGAATGAGTTTCCCCAACAGGGGAACGACCTGGACGTCGTCGTGCAAAGCGATGACCCTGAAAAGAACCGGCAGTTCATTGAACGCCTCGCGGCGAAAATGATTCCGGAAACAAATTTATTTTGCGACGTCTTTTATCAGCATGACTTGCCTGCCCTGGGCACCAAGGCGCTCTTTTTTGTCCCAAACGATGACCTGGCCTCGGTCCGGACCACGCTCGCCAATGAATTGCCTTTCATCGCTCAATTCACCCAAACCACCAATCTCCCTTCTTTCTTTGGGGAAATTAATGCAATGTTTCGCACGGCGTCCGCCAATACCAACGCCCAGACCGATTCTCTCCTTCAATCCATGCCGTTTCTCACCACGATTTTGAACCAGGCCATGACCAGCCTGCAGACTTCCGGCAAACCGCCCTCTCCGGGCGTCGCCGCCTTTTTCGGCGCCAACGATGTTTCGGATATTTATATCACTTTCGATCAAGGCCGGATTTTCCTGCTCAGGACTCATCCTCCGGTTGATGAATCCGACAATACCCTTCCCACCATCTGGTCCATTTTAAAAGATTCTCTGTTCCCTCAAAACACCCCGAGCGGGGACGTGACTGGAGACGCCATTGATCGCCTGCGCGAATTAATCAAGGAAACTCAGGCTGAAGTGCCCGGTGTAAACGTGGGCCTGACCGGTGAGCCGGTTTTGGACTATGACCAAATGATACAATCACAAAAAGACACGACCGTCGCCAGCATCGTCTCGCTCTGTCTCTGCGCGATCATTTTCATTTACGGTTACAACGAAACCGGCCGTCCCATAAAAGCGGCCTTTTGTCTTCTCATCGGTCTGGCTTACACGCTCGCGTTCGCCACCCTGACCGTCGGTCACTTGAATGTCCTGACGATTACCTTCGTGCCCATGCTCATCGGACTGGCCATTGATTTCGGCGTCCACCTCATTACCCGTTATGAAGAAGGATTGCGCCACGGCCAATTTAAAAAAGCCGCGCTGATGAAAGCCATGGTTTACACCGGCCAGGGAATTTTCACCGGCGCTCTCACCACGGCCGGCGCGTTTATTGCCATGATCTTCACCCATTTTCAGGGCATCCAGGAAATGGGCATTATTTGCGGCGGCGGTCTCTTGCTTTGTTTTATTCCCATGATGACGATGCTGCCGGTGCTGCTTTTGCGCGGGCGGCAAAACGTCATTGACCACAATATGAAAGAAGATTTGACCCGCGCGCGCATCGAAAACATCTGGCTGCAGCGGCCCGTTTGGGTCATTGCCATCACCCTCGTCTTGTGCGCGCTGGCCGCCTCACAAATTTACCGGGGCCGCGTCAAGTTCGATTACAACCTCATCCAGATGCAAAGCCCTTCCATCTCCTCCGTGGTTTTCGAACACGTGCTAATTAACAACGCCGGTAAATCACTTCTGTCTGGCGCGATTGTGGCCACCAACCTGGATGATGCCATTGCGCTTGAAAATAAAATCATAAAATTGCCGACTGTTGCCGATATCGAGCCGCAGCCGGATGTGCTGGAAAATTTCATCCAATCCAACCAGGTCAAAAAACTCCCGCTCATCCGCGATATCAAAAATCTCGTCGCCCCCCTGAATTTCCAGCCGCCAGATTTGCAGCCTGTCGACCTCAACGAACTGAGCGCCACATTGTATTCCCTTTACGGCTATTGTGGCGCCGCACTGAGCCAAATTGGGACCAATGATCCGGCGCTGTCCGGCCAACTCACCGCCCTGCGTGCCTCCATCGAAGATTTTCGCAAAGCCATGCTTGCTGGCGATGACGACCAGCTTGCTGCGCACGCTCAAACACTGGCCGAATTTCAACAAGCGTTTTTTAATGACGTGCGCGCTACCTTCGATTCTTTAAAAAGCCAAAATATCAGCGCTCCTCTGCAGGTTTCCGACCTGCCCCCTGCCTTGCGCAACCAGTTTGTCGGGCGAACCGGGAAATTTCTGCTCCAGGTATTTCCCAAAGCCGATGTCTGGCAGCGCCCCAACCAGGAAAAGTTCGTTGCGGATTTACGGACGATTGCCCAGGACGCCACCGGCACGCCGGTCCAACTTTACGAATATGAGACCCTGCTCAAAGATAGCTACATCCAGGCTGCCTGGTACGCGCTCATCGCAATTGCCATCATGGTATTTATTCATTTTCGCAGCCTGTCTGCCGTTATTTTAGCGCTGCTCCCCGTTGCTATCGGCTCTCTCTGGCTCGCTGGCTGGATGGGCCATTATGGGGTTCCATTCAATCTGGCGAACATAATGACTCTGCCTTTGGTTATTGGCATTGGCGTCACCAATGGCATTCAAATCCTGAATCGTTTTGCTGAGGAACGCGTGCCCGGCATCCTTTCCCGCAGCACCGGCAAAGCCGTGCTCGTGTCGGGATTGACCGCTATCGCTGGTTTCGGCAGTCTTGTCCTTGCCAAACATCGCGGGATCCACAGTTTGGGGCAGGTGATGGCCATGGGAATCGGCCTTTGCATGATTGCTGCCTTGACGTTCTTGCCGGCAGTCTTGAATTTGCTCGGACGCCGGAGACCTTTGATTGAAAAATGAGTATTCCGGCTAATATTTTTACCGCTCTGCCGCGCGCGGCACAGACCGAGATTTCTTGCGAAAATGACTTTTTGCAAAAAACCCAGCGCCGACAAATGCCGACACTGGGTCAGGAGGAACCGAGGTCAAAAACCTCATGGTCACTTAAGGTAAATGAAGGCCCAAAAAAGTCAACATCAATGTTAACCCTTGCCTTATTTCAGCCCA
>JASHZU010000286.1 GCA_030042375.1 Verrucomicrobiia bacterium | reverse complement strand
TAAGTGTACGTGGCTTTAAGCGGTGTGTAACCGCCAAAGGCGCGCGGCCCGGTGGGATAGTTGGTGGATTGATAATGGTCGAGGTAATAATACGATTCGGTGGTCATGATGGCGTCGTGCCCGGCTTCCGCGGCTTCTTTGCCCCCGCCAATCCAATCCATGACCACGGCGTTTGTTCCCAATCCGCCTTTTAAGATCTCGCTCCAGCCGATCAACGTTTTGTGATGCGCGTCAATAAACGTTTCCATTCGTTTTTCGAAATAACTTTGCAATTCATCTTCATTCGCGAGGCCTTCTTTCTTCATGAGCGCCTGGCAGGCCGGGTTGTTTTTCCAATAAGTTTTCTCCACTTCATCGCCGCCGATGTGGACATAAGGCCCCGGGAAGAGTTTAAAGACTTCCGCCAGGATATTGTCCAAAAACACATACGTGCCTTCATTGGAAGGGTCATAGATGCCCGGGATCTGGCGCGGAATGCCGCCCGGCGCAGGAGCTCCGCCGACGCTGAACTGCGGATACGCGTTGAGCGCGGCCGAGGCGTGGCCGGGCATTTCGATTTCGGGAACAATCATGATATGCCGCGCGGCTGCGTAGGCAACGACCTCGCGAATGTCTTTTTGAGTGTAAAATCCGCCGTAGCGGCCGTCCGGCGCGAATTTATCCGGAGTAGGTTTGATCCAATCAGGCTGGGCGTACGTTTTATGGGTGGGCTTTACGAAATCGACTTTGTCGCGCCAGGCGCCCACTTCCGTGAGCTTGGGATATTTTTTGATTTGGATGCGCCAGCCCTGGTCATCCACGAGATGCCAATGGAACCGATTCAGCTTATACAAGGACATTTCGTCCAGAATGGCTTCGACTTCCGGCTTGCTGTAAAAATGGCGGCTGACATCGAGCATCAATCCGCGCCATTGGAAGCGCGGCCAATCTGCGATTTGAACACAAGGCACCTGCCAATTGGCAGTCACGACATTCGAGGAAAAGATTTCGGGCGGAAGCAATTGCAGCAACGTTTGACCGCCGTAAAACAATCCGGCCTGCGTGGGCGCGCGAATGACGATGGAATTGGTCTTTACGAAGAGTTCATAACCTTCCGGGCCGACATTGGTATCGGCGTCTTTGGTCGTCAGCAAAATATCGCCGTCCGAAGGCCTGCCGAACAAGGCATGGACTTTCAATGGATAACCGGTGGATTGGCGCAAGCGCGCTGCGAGAAACTTGGCAGTGGCGCGGGAATGCCAGTCCGTATAGATGCCCGTATGGGGCGTGAGCGTAAAGGAGCCGTCCATTTGCTGGACTTGTTGCGGCCACGGGATGAGCGCCAGGTCATTCGTATCGGCAAAAGTGGTGGCCGTCACAAACGCGATGGCCGCGAGAAGCAGAATTTTTACTTGGTTCATAATTTTTTTACGCCTTCAAAGTGTTCCTCGATTTCTTCGAGAGTTTTGCCCTTGGTTTCCGGCAGGAAAAACGCGGCGGTGATGAAGTATATCACCGTGCAGCCGGCAAAAAAGAAAAACATCGTGGAATAGCCGTATTGGCCGACGGCCGGCAGGAAAATGGCGGCGATGGTGGTGGACACGGTTTGGTTGATGAGCAGGGCGATGCTCATGCCGTTGGAACGGATGCGCGTAGGCATCAGCTCGGAAAGCGCCAGCCAAACGCAGACGCCGGGACCAACGGCAAAAAATGCCATGTAAATGTAAAGTGCTATGGCCGTGAGCCAACCATTGCGTTCATCAGGCACGGGCGTGATGAGAGCATGATCAATCTTGAGCGGCGCGGTTTTGGCCGCATCGAGATTGGCAAAAGGATTTTTGAAAAAGGAGATGACTTTGTTTGCGGGAATGCAATCTGCGCGGGCGATGGTAATGGGCTTGGCCGAGGCATTGTCAGACAGTTCGGCCGGCGTAGCCGCGCTGAAATCGCCATAGGAATAAATGATGACCAGAGAAACCGGAGTAGAAGGCCCCGTTGAAGCGGGCAGAAGACCCGCCGCAGTTTGGGGATTAAACGACAGCGTCAGCGTTTGGTTGGTTGAAACCATGGATTGCAACTGGTCCTTTACGTCCATGCGCAGTTTTTCGGTGTTATGAAAAAGCAGGCCAACACACGTCATGGAAATAATGATCCCGCCAGTGCCAATCGAGAGCAAAAACTTGCGGCCTTTGCGATCCACCAAAATGACGGCGACAATGGTGGCAAAAAAATTAACGGCATTGAAAATAATCGAGCCTAGATGTGCTGGCTTGTCGCCCAGGCCGGCTTGAATGAGAATCGTGGTGTTATAGCCGATGGCAGAATTGATGCCGGTGGCCTGATTGCAGGAGAGAATGATACAGGCCAGCAGGAAAGGAATCACATATTTGCGGTGAAGGAGGGATTCGCCGGTGTTCGAAGCCTTGTTTTTTTCTTCGTCGAGCGTTTCCTGCATTTCCTTTAATTCCATTTCCGCCTGCTCGTTGCTGCGTGAGCGCAGGAGGGCGGCGCGGGCAGCTTCAATTTTACCGCGACGAAACAGCCAGCGGGGGGATTCGGCCACCATGAAACTGCCAATGACGAACAAAATTCCCGGTGGGAGGGTGGACCAGAAAATGTCGCGCCAGGCGCTTTCCTTGGCGGCGAATATTTTTGCTGCGTCGCCGAGCTGCGTGACATCGTCCACCACGTGGCTGTAATAGAGGCCCACGAGCGCGGCGACATTGATGCCGATGACCAGCAGCCATTGAAAAATTCCAGTGCCTTTGCCGCGGTTGGACGCGCCCAGGCATTCCGCCAGGTACAACGGGGCCGCCACGCCGATTAATCCGCCGCTAATGCCCTGCAAAATGCGGCCGGAGAACAGCAGGGAATAAC
>JASHZU010000285.1 GCA_030042375.1 Verrucomicrobiia bacterium | reverse complement strand
TCGAGCCGATTGAAAAGCTGTTTGTGGAAATTCCCAGTGAAAACCTCGGCGCCGTTATGGAAAATCTTTCCTTCCGCAAGGCGCAAATCACCAACATGAACCACGTCGGCGCTCACGTTTCCGTCGAGGCCCTTGTGCCCATGCGCGGCATCATTGGTTTTGAAACTGATTTGGTCAACATGACCCGCGGGATGGGTGTCATGAGCCATTTGTTCCACGAATACGGCGCGGACCGCGGCGAAATCGCCGCGCGCAAGAATGGTTCGCTCGTTTCCATGGATGCCGGCTCCGCGACCAGTTACGCGCTGAACATGATCCAGGAACGCGGCCGCCTCATGGTCGAGCCGGGCGATGAAGTGTACGTCGGCATGATTGTCGGCGAAAACGCGCGCGAAAATGATATCCCGGTAAACCCGGTAAAGGAAAAGCGCCTGACCAACATGCGCTCCCAGGGTGAAGGCAAAGGCATTCAGCTCGCGCCGCCGCTCAAACTCAGCCTGGAACGCGCGTTGGAATACATCGATGTGGACGAATTTGTTGAAGCTACGCCGAAAAATCTGCGCTTGCGCAAAAGAATCCTCGATGAAAATCAGCGCAAACGCTCTGAAAAATCGCGCGTGATAAAATTCGTTGAGAATTAAAGCCTAAGGCGCCAGTCTGGATTTTCGAAGCCTGGTTATTCCGGTTTCCGGCTAAATTCCATTCCCACCAGCGAAACGTCGTCTTCAAAATCGTGGTTCACGGAAAAAGTGCGGACTGTTTCCAACAGGCTGTCAAAAAGCTGGCCCACCGGCTGGGAAATCAGGCCTTTGAGGTCCAGCATCAGGCGTTGCTGCGAATAAAGTTCTTCATTCGCGCCCTGCACTTCGTAAAGTCCATCAGTGAAAAGCATGACCAGGTCGCCCGGGACGATTTTGACTTCCGTCGTTTGATACGGCGGGTCCTCAAAAAGCCCCATGGCCGGCTGGCTGTGGCCTGAGGCGTTAGCCAATGGGAGGATGAGATTTTCCGACCGGCGCACCAGCAACGGCCGGGGATGGCCGGCATTGGCAAACCGCAGGGTGCCCGTCCGCCAGTTCGCCACGAAATAAAAAGCGGTGGTCAACATCGGCGAACCAGTTGTCTTCAAAATGTTGAATAAATCTCCGTTGAGTTTGCGCAGAAAAAATCCCGGGTCGGCGGCGCAAGGCTTCAGTTCTTCCGCCAGCGCGCGAATCATCGCCGTGACCAGCGCCGCACGAATCCCGTGGCCGGTCACATCGCAAATCAAAACACCCGCTTCATCATTCGAAAGCGCCGAGATGGCGAAAAAATCTCCGCTGACGGTCTCGGCGGATTGATAACGATGCGTGAACTGAAACGCGCTCAGCTCAGTCGGAACGTCCTCCGGAAAGGACGGATATTGTTGCGGCAGCATCGTGAGCTGGATTTCGCGCGCCATCCGCAGGTTTTCCTCCATGATCTGGTGCCGCACGCGCAATTCCTCGCGGCTGCGGGTCAATTCCGCCGTCGTCCGCCGGATTTGTTCCTCGGCGTACTTTCGCTCCGTGATGTCTTCCACCGTGCCTTCGTAGTAAATCACCTTTCCCTCGGGATCGCGCACGGCACGGCAATTCTCTGAAATCCAAATGATGGTTTGGTCCTTCCGATAAATCCTCGACTCAAACCCGGTGATCACATCATTGCCCGCCATCAATTCCACGAACTCGTCGCGGCGGTGCGGCTCCACGTACAGTTTGTGCGCAATGTCCGTGATATTAGCCATCAAATCGGCCGGCGAGTCATAACCGTAAATGCGTGCCAGCGCGACGTTTGCCATCACATAATGCCCGTCCGGTGTCGTGCGAAAAATGCCTTCAATGAGATGGTCGAAAATGCCGTAATAATTTTCCTTTTCCGCGACCAGCGCCACGCGCTCAATCTGCCGTTCCAGGGCGCAGCGGATGGTACGCCGCACCAGGTACGGCTCAAACGTCTCCCGGGCCAGGAAGCCTTGCGCCCCGGCATTGTTCGTTTCGACGGCGAACCCTTCGTCTTTGATGGAACCCACGACAATAATCGGCAATTGGGGTGCCAGGATGGCCAATGAGGTGATTTGAAACAAACCCGCGGCATTCGGCGTGACGGGTTCGAATAATATCGCGTCGTAAGAATTTGATTTGAGCGCCCCCACTGCACGTTCGAAGTCGGCAAATTCAAGCGTAACGCCCGTTTCCCGCACTATCCCGGCGGCTTCCTGCGCGAAACGCTCGTCTCTGCCAATGAACAAAACTTTAATTGCCTGAGAGTCCATAATACGACTTTGGCGTCAGCAACCGAACAAGTTGCTTCGACCAAGATACAGTTTCCACCCTGTGCTGCAAGCGAGATGCAGCTAAGTGCCATTGGTAAGTAGCATCCGGCAGGCCAACCACTGCGTCAGTTTCCATCAGTAAATATCTTCAAATAACGCGACAAAATTTCTTTTACCGTTTCGTCCGGCTTCAACTCCATCCATCGGCCACTTCCGTGCCGGCGAAACCAAGTTAGTTGCCGCTTTGCAAACTGCCGCGTGCGGATTTTTACCAGTTCGATGGTTTCCGCCAAGGTATGTTCGCCGCGCAAATGTTCCACCACCTGCCGGTAGCCGATGGCCTGCATGGCCGTTTGATTTTCCGCCAGGCCGCGCTGGAGCAAACCCCGCGTTTCTTCCACCAACCCCTGCCGAAACATTTCGTCCACGCGTCGATCAATCCGGTCACGCAAATCATCCGCTGCGCGGTTAAATAAAAACAACGCTTTGCTCCCGGCTTTTTGCCCGGCCCAATCGGCTCGCTGCCCTGAAAAGGGCTTTCCCGTTGTCCTGATAACCTCCACAGCGCGAACGACCCGGCGCCGGTTCTTTTTATCAATCGTCTCAAAGGCCATTGGATCGCGTTCATGCAATTCCTCCAAAAGCCCTTCCAGCGGAGCGGCTTCCAGTTCGGCCCGCAACTCCGGATCAGCGGGTGGCGTTTCCCCCAGCCCCTCAAGAAATGCTTTGAAATAAAGGCCTGTGCCGCCGCAAAAAATAGGAGTTTTGTTTCGCGATCGGATTTCCGCCACGGCACGGTTCGCCAGTTGGACAAACTTCGCCGCGTCAAACGGCCCGGTCAAATCGCAAACATCAATCAAGTGGTGCGGGATTCGTTTTTGCGTTGCGGCGTCCGGCTTGGCTGTCCCAATGTCCATGCCGCGATACACCTGCATGGAATCCACCGAAATAATTTCACCGCCCATTTTTTCGGCCAGCGCCAGCGCAATCCCGGACTTGCCGACCGCGGTCGGCCCGGCGATAAAAATGCTGCGGTTCGCCATCGGCAATTCTCACTCCTGCGCCTGCTTCACCGGCGTACGGCGCGACAAAATCGCGGCCAGCGCCAGCCCGATAACGAACATCGGCACGCTGATCCATTGCGCCGGGGTCAGGCCCAAGTGGTAGTGCAGGTTCGTATAATCGCCCCGGAAACATTCCACAATCGAGCGCGTGATGGCGTAGCAAATCAAATACGTCGCGAAAATCTCACCGTCGAATTTCTTGTGCCGAAAAAGCCATTCCAGAAAAACATAAAGCGCCAGGTTAAACAGGCCATCATAAACCTGCGTGGGATGCAGCGGGACGCCCAGCGGCGTGTTCGAAAATTCGTGCGCTTGCGGATTTGTGAAGGTGATGGCCCATGGCACATGCGTTTCCCGCCCGTAACAGCAGCCATTCAACAGGCAGCCGATGCGGCCAAAAAAGCTTCCCAGCGCAATGCTTGGCGCAAGAACATCAGCGGTCTTCCATGGCGGCATTTTTTTCCAGAATAAAACGTAAACGGCCACGGCCGCAATTCCGCCAATCAACCCGCCGTAATACACCAGACCACCATGCCAAACCGCAAAAATTTCCATGATTGGCTGCCCGGCAAATTCCTCGTGCCAGTAGGTTACGACATACACCGCCCGCGCGCCGATGATGGAACCGATCATTAGCCATACGACCAGGTCGCCAACGCGTTCGGCGGAAATATTTTCACGGCGGGCGCGCCAGGCGGCCGTCCACAAGCCGGCCAGGAACGCGATTGCCATCATCACGCCATACGAGTGGATGGTCAACGGCCCGAGTTTAAGTGCAATTGGACACACGTGAAAAATTTAACCGAATTTGAAAACCAGTAAACAACCGAAATGCGCCGGGCGGCCTTTAACTTTGATTGGTGGTGACGATGATACGCGAACTCTGCGGCAGGCGCGGCGCGGGGGGCGGTTTCGGAGGCATGAGCACTGCCTCGGGCAATGGCGGCCATTGCGGCACATGCGCTACAAAATCTGTCCAGGCCTTGCGCTGGGCAGGCGTCATTTGGGACCATCGCTGGGCATTTTTCAAAAAAATCGTGCGGGCCTGCGGGCTCATGCTGGCAAAACGCGCAAACGCCCGGATGCACTGGCCTCGCTGGGGCTCCGGCAATTGGTCAAAAATTTGCACCGCCTGTTGCATTTGCGCCCGCTCCGCGGCCGACAAGCCGCCGAGCGCTTTTTGTTTTTCAAACGGCGACAATGTAAAAAACTCATTGAACTGCGCCGTCATGGCTTTGCGCTGGGTATCGGACAGTTCGTTCCAGCGCGATGTTTCCGCGTCGCTCGGCTTTGCCCCGGAACCATTGGTGCTGTTCACATCGGAGAAATAAATCAACACGTGTTCGTTATCCAAAAATTCCTGCTGCAAATTGGGTGGCAACATCTCCCATTGCGAGAGCCGCGCCTCGACGATGCTACGGACATTATCTGGCACCTGCGTCAACCGGGCGGCGCGGTCATTCGGCGAAGCCCGCAGGAGCGGCAGGAGATACCAGCGCAATTCGGTGGCGCGCAGGCGCAATTCCCGTTCGCCCGGGTCCAACGCCTCATATTCATTGACCTTGGCTAAAATTTTTTGGCGCACTTCCGGGGATTTTTTTGCCAGGGCCGCTTCCCGTTGCTGCGGCGTCATCGCCAGCAAATGTCGAAAATAATCAATCGGCGAAGGCGGCGCTGGCGGTGGCATGATGGCCGAAATGTCCGCTCCGGATCGGGTGTGCAGGACAAAATTCGTGCTGTTCTGGGCGGCTGCAGAGGAAACGATCATTGCTGCCGCGGCAAAAGAAACCAGCCATCCCCGTCCTTGACAGATGCCATTCATTTCATGTCCGATGCCAGTGCCAGAAGGTCATTATCCGGTGGCGCCGACTGGCTCATGCGCTGGATCGCGTCAAAATTTTTCAAGGCATCCACGCTGGGCAGCGGTTGGGAACCGGCCTCTTGCGCGATGCTCCTGGCCAGGGCCGCCTGTTGAACATATAGCTCGTGTTGATGAAAGGTGAATGCGGCGAAGCCCACCAGCACAGTGGCAACGGCTGCGCGCGGCAGGAGTGCGCGCCACTGCCAGCCGAAAATCCATTGCCGGGAACGGCGCTTCTCTTCCAGCTCAATCGCCTGCATTACGCGGGCAGTGAAATTGGAGGCCACCGGTGTGTCCGGCAACCGGGAAAGCAGCCCCCGCACCTGCTTTTGAACATCTTGCTCGTTGTTCATCGTAGTAATAAAAAACCGCCCCGCGCCTAAAGTTGCGCAGATTTTGTTTCCACCATGGTTCAGCTAAAAACGGCGCTCGCCGAAAGCCCATTTTCCCCTTATTTTATGGGCCAATGACGAACCGCCAGCGATTGCTCGACGCCTGCCACTGCCGCTACGTTGACCGCCCTCCTGTCTGGCTGATGCGCCAGGCCGGACGGGCGTTGCCCGAATATCGCGAGCTCAAGGCCAAGCACGATTTCCTCGAATTGGTCCGCACGCCGGCGCTTGCGGCCGAAGTCACGCTCCAACCCATCCGCCGTTTTGATTTCGATGCGGCGATTTTATTCAGCGATATCCTTGTCGCCGCCGAAGGGCTGGGCCAGGGCTACCAATTCCGCGAAGGCGGCGGCATCCAAATGGATTTTCCGCTGCGCGACCGGAACGACATTGCCCGGCTCGACCTCTCTGCCCTGCCGGAAAAACTCGACTACGTTCCGCAGGCATTGCGGTTGCTAAAAAAATCTCTCGGCGAAAAAACCGCGCTCATCGGTTTCGCCGGCTCGCCATGGACGCTCGCGAATTTTATGATTGAAGGCGGCAGCGCGCGTGAGTTCACCCGCGCCAAAAATCTTTATCACACACAGCCGGAAACGTTCTCTTTCCTGATGGAAAAGCTCGCTGCGGCGGTCACAAAATTATTGGAAATGCAGATCGCCGCCGGCGTGGATGCCGTGCAAATTTTCGATAGCCTTGGAGGATTGCTGCCACAAAATGATTTTCCGGCGGCCTCGGCCAAATGGATAAAACAAATTGTTTCAACGCTCCGCGGCAAGGTACCCATCATCGTGTTTGCAAAAGATGTCCGCGACAATTGGGACACTCTTATAGACACTGGTGCGAATGTTTTGGGGATTGATTCTGGAATCCGGCTGGCTGATGTCCGCAAAATTTTGCCTGTATCTGTCGCCGTCCAGGGAAACCTGAGCCCGGCCTTGCTGACCGCCACGCCACCGGAAGTTGTGAAAGAAACCAAACGTATTCTCGAAGAAATGCGCGGCACCAACGGCCACATTTTTAACCTCGGCCATGGCGTGCCGCCGGATGCCAAGCTCGAGAATATTTCCGCCCTGATGGAAACCGTCAAAAATTTCCGATGAGAGGTTTATAGAGCAAACAGCCTATTGCCCCGCTTTTTTCCGTTCCTGCCGGTCCCAATACCAGGCAATCCAGACCGTAACCTCGTAGAGGAATTGCAGCGGGATGAACATGACGATTTGCGTGATGACTTCGGGCGTCGTCAAAACCGCGCCCAGAATCAGATTGATGACAATCATGTAGCGGCGCGCCCCGGCCAGGGTGCGATAGCTCAATACCCCGATTTTCACGAGCGTCAAAATCACCACCGGCAGTTCAAAACCGATGCCCATGCCAAGCATAAATTTGCAGACGAAACTGATGTAGTCCTCCGCGCGCCATTGGAAAGCGCCGAAGCCGAGCCAGCTCGAATACATTTGCGAAGCTGCCAACGCCACGGGCATTAAAATAAAATAACAAAATCCAATGCCCGTCAGGAAAAGTGCCCCGCCAAAAAATAACGCCCGGTAAACATGTTTGCGTTCGTGAATCCGGAGCGCCGGGAAAACAAATGAGGCGATGAAATATAAAATAAACGGCGCGGCTAAAACCGCCCCGCCATAAAGCGCCACCTGAAATGCGACAAAAAATGCGCCCGCCGGGCTTAAGTTCACGAGATCCACGTCCAATCGCTGCGCATCCGCCACGGCATTATCGTCCGCGCTGACGCGCCAGCCGAGCACCTGGTTCGTGCCGATCGTCAGCGGTTCGATTTGGACCGAGACATAACGATTCGTGCCAAGGTTGAGAAATTTCTGCTGGTCCGGCGAGAGTTGAAAATCTCCCAGGCGGTTCGTGCCAAAAGTGACCACCGCAATTTGGTTGGTATCCGGATGGCCGAGAGTGGCGCTCAACAACGGCCATTTCACCGTTTGAGCGAGATAACGGATGGGATTATGGGACAACGGCCATTTGAGGATTCCAATAACGTAATTGGCCCCGATGAGGCAAATCAACATTCCCAGGCCGAGTGCGACGAGACTTTTGATTAAGACCCAGCGGAAGTCTTCCAGGTGTTCGAG
>JASHZU010000284.1 GCA_030042375.1 Verrucomicrobiia bacterium | reverse complement strand
GCGATTGACGTTGTTCGCCTCGACGGCCTGGCCGGTGGCGATGGTGCGATTGATGGCGGCGCCGACGAGGAAGTCGCCCTGGTAAACGTCCTTGAGCGAGGGCAACAACTCCGCCCGGGCGCTGCCGCCGCCTTGCAAGGCCGCGGCCAACGCGAGGGCGATTAAGGGAAGGTGGTATTTCACGGGGATAGTCTGTCAAAATCATGGGGAACCGCTAATGCAAAAACATGTAGAATAATATGAAGCGGCAATGTGGTTGAAAAACCCCAACGGGGTTTAAGCATTCAGCCCAGGGTTGCGCAGCTACCCTGGGTTAACGGCCAGGAGAAATCACAACCCTGAAAGGGTTGTATCAATCCCATACATACTGCTCGTCGAATTCAATTTTGTATCGCCGCAACAATTCGCGAAATTCGTCCTGAAATGAAACCTTTTTGTGATGGTCATCCTGGCCGGCAATATAATCGCGCACAGATGGAATCTGCGAAAAGCCAATGGAAAAGACACCATAACCATTTTGCCATGCGAAATCGTGCAATTCAGGATTTTTCGTTTTGAGCCAGAGCGACGAGCCACGTTTGACTTCTTTGATCATTTCCGCTGGTTCAAGGGTGCGCGAGAGGGTCGAAAGGACGTGGATATGGTCTTCTACGCCACCAACGACGATGGATTGGCAATCATGATTGGCAAGGATGCCGCCTATATAATGGTGCAGTTCGTCACGTAATGATTTATCGCGCAAGAATGGGCGACGATCTTTGGTTGAGAAAACGGAATGAAGGATAATTTTCGCCAATGACTGTGGCATAACGGGATAATGTGGGAGATGGCGGAATGATTCAACCCTTTCAGGGTTGGTGGATCTATGCGACGGCTACCCAGGGTAGCCCGCTATGCGGTCAACCCTGGGCTGAATGATGGAACTCCTTTGGAGTTCTCCATTGGCAAAACTAAATACCTGTACTATTATCTGAATCGTTCGTAGGCCGGTTTACAAAGGCGTCCCCCGGCGTATCATCCGGTATGCGATTCCTCCTGGTGCTGTTCTTGTGCGCCGTGCCATTGCTGCTTCGCGCGCAGACAACGAATGTTCCCGCGTGGGCGCAGCCCGGTTCCGCAACGCATGTGCAGGTGGCACCGCCATCCGATTTCCACCGGGCCAGCCGGAATTTCCCCGGGACCATCGGCATCTTTGACGGACAATCGGACATCGGCGGCGCGGTGGTGCCCGGCAGTGCGAGCTACGACCCGGCCACGAAGCAATACACCATCCGCTGCGCCGGTTACAACGTGTGGTATCAGCGCGATGAATTTCGGTTTCTCTGGAAAAAAATGTCCGGCAATGTTTCCCTGGCCGCCGACATCACTTTTCCCGATACGAACGGTTACGGCGACCGCAAAGCGGTCATCATGATTCGCCAGGATTTGGACGACGATTCCAGGGAAGCCTTTGTGGCGCTGCACGGCGCGGGGATGATTCAACTGGCGCGGCGGCCGGAAAAGAACGTGCGCATCACGGACATGGAATATCGCATCGGCAGCCGCGGCGGATTGCCGGGCGGAACATCGCCCGACGACCTCGTGACCGCCAACGCCCAGCGCATCGGCATTGAAAAACGCGGTGACAATTTTGCCCTCTACGTGAGCCTGTTCGGCGAACCGATGCACCAGTTTGGCGCGCCAGTCCATCTGCATTTGGACGGGCCGTTTTATGTGGGCATTGGTTTTTGTTCGCACCTGCCGGACAAATCCGATACCGCGGTGTTCTCGAACGTCGTCCTCAAAAACGCGGCCGGGAAGATGCGTTAAACATTTGAGAATGAGTTTTTGCCACAGAGTCGCAGAGCCCACAGAGGTGGATATCGTAGCGTCTTTGCGTCTTTGCGTTTAAATCTGCCCTAAATACCACCAAAGAGGGACACGAAACCGCTTGCTGGCTTGCCGCGTCTAATTTATTATTGTTCGTCTGTGACAGAGCAAAATCAGTCCAAAACCGCCGCCCAGGGCCGCAAAGGCCAATGTGCCGGGGCGGATGTGTGCCCGCTCAGCCGCGTGCCGGTGGGGGCGACGGTGTGCATCAAGGCGCTGGCGGCGACCCCGGAAATCAAGGCGCGACTGCGCGCACTGGGCATTGCCGAGCAGCAGGAACTGAAGGTGCTCAGCCGCGAGTCCAATTTCATCTGCGAGGTGTGCGATGCGCGCCTGGACCTGAACGCGGAATTGGCGGAGGCCATCCTGGTGGAACTTCCCCTGCCCGTCCGCCAATTGCAAAATTTTGTCGAAGGCGTTTCCAAGCCCAGGAACAAGCCGTGGCGCACGGCGTTGCGGATTTCGCTTTTGGCGGCGGCATTGGTGATCGTCGGCATTTTGGTGTGGCAAGGGCTGACGGCGGGCGGCAATCCGAATCCCACCGCGCCGAACACGAGCAAGGCGGCGGCGACGCTGGACATCGGCGTGCTGGTGTTCCGCGAAGGATTGGAAACGATTTTGGTGCTGGCGGCGATCGTGGCGAGCATGACGGGCGAACGAACAGCGCAGCGCAAACCGGTTATCGCCGGCGCGGGCGTGGCGTTCGTGGCGACGCTGATTACGTGGTTCGTGGCCGTGGGCATCATGAGCGATTTGTCGCAGAATGTTTCGGCGTTGAATTTGCAGGCGGCAACGGGGTTGCTGGCAGTAGTGGTGTTGCTGGTGGTAATGAACTGGTTTTTCCACAAGATTTATTGGGGTGGGTGGATTGCGATGCATAATCGCAACAAAAAGAAGTTGCTGAGCAGCGCGAGCGTGGAGGAGATTTCGCGTCGCCGCCTGACATGGGGACTGGCGCTGCTCGGCTTTGCGTCGCTGTACCGCGAAGGTTTTGAAGTGGTGCTGTTCCTGCAGTCGTATTATTTGCAGATGGGCGGGAAGATTGTTTTGCTGGGCGCGCTGGCGGGATTGTTTTTCACGGGCATCGTGGCAGCGCTGACGTTTGTGGCGCATCGCCGTTTGCCGTATCGCAAAATGCTGGTGCTCACGGGCTTTTTGCTGGGCATCGTTTTGCTGGTGATGGTGGGCGAGCAGGCGCAGGAGATGCAGTTGGCCGGCTGGATCGGCACAACGCAAATCGCGTGGCTGCAAAACAAGATCCCGAATTGGGCGGGCTTGTGGTTCTCAGTTTTCCCGACGGTGCAAACGCTGGTGGCCCAAGGCATCGCTTTGGTGCTGGTGGTGGGTTCGTATTACGCGGCGCGTTATCACAGCTCGCGCGAGCGGGACGAGGAACTGGCGGCCGTGGAGCGGGTTTAGCAAAACGGCTGACCTAATGCCGAAATTTAATCCTCCCGGTCAAATCAAGATTGTCTATAGCCCGCACTACAATATTTCCTTCTTCGGCATCGAACGGCTGCATCCCTTTGACTCAAAAAAATATGGCCGGGCATGGGATCTCCTGCAGGGGCAATTCGGCCGAGAGCTTTCGAACCATCATTTGCCCGTAGATCGCCCAGCATCAGACGAAGAACTGTTGTTGGTGCACACGCCGGAATATTTGGCGAGTCTCCGCTCGCCGGCGCAGCTCGTCGCCGTCCTGGAAATTCCGCTCCTGCTCTTCCTGCCCGCCCGGCTAACGGCGTGGCGGGTTTTAAACCCCATGAGATGGGCCGCACGGGGTTCGGTCATCGCCGCCAAAGCCGCGTTGCAAACCGGCGCCGCAGTGAATTTGTCCGGAGGTTATCATCACGCGAAACCGGCCCGGGGCGAAGGCTTTTGCGTTTTCTCTGACGCCGCATTGATCGTTCGTCAACTGCGGCATGAGAAACTGTTACAACCGGATGATTGTATCGCCTACGTGGACCTGGACGCACACCAGGGGAACGGAGTTTGCCATCAGTTCCTTTCGGACAGGCAGGTTTACATTTTCGATATGTATAATGGGAGCATTTATCCGCAAGGAGACTTTGAGGCGCGCCAGCGAATTAACTGTAATATTCCCCTGCCCTTTGGTTGTTCAGGAAGTGAGTACCTGGCCCTGTTGCGCGAGAATTTGCCTCGCTTCCTGGATTCGCTGGACCGAAGCAGATTAAGGCTGGCCATTTACAACGCGGGAACAGATGTTTTTGCTGGCGACAAGCTTGGCGGTCTGGAGTTGTCTGCGGATGACGTCCTTGCCCGGGATTTGTTTGTCATGCATGAGTTCCAGCAGCGCGAAATACCTTTCGTCATGGTCTTAAGCGGCGGATACAGCCGGCAGAGCTATCAATTGGTGGCCAATACGATAGCAAAATTGATTGGCAATTAGACCGAAGTGGTGCCCACGGCAGGCGGCACTGACGCTCTTTGCCGGAAACCAAGCCAAAGGTATCGAGCTTCGTTTAAATTACCGCGTTCGTTCCTGATTAGGGGGAATGGGCAATTGCATAATCTTCATTACGGGCGCCCAGACCTGGACGGGGTTGTCTATTTTCACAATGCCTCCGACTGGAGTGTTCTTTATCGCCGTATAAGTGGTTGTGAATTCGGTGTCCCTTGCCCAGGCGTGATTTGCGAACGTATTGGAAATGCAATCCTGAATCTGGCGGGGCAAATCGGAGCGCCATCCAAATGAGATTGCGGGGAAGCCGTTG
>JASHZU010000283.1 GCA_030042375.1 Verrucomicrobiia bacterium | reverse complement strand
CCGATGTCCGTCGGGTCTATCGTCAAATACGGCACGTCCCAGTGCGCCCGTTTCTGTTGCTTCCATTCATTCAACCCCTTCCGAATGGCGTCCTGGTGCGACCCGCTGAACGCCGTGAACACCAGTTCCCCCGCGTAAGGCTGCCGCGCCGGCACGGTCATGCCCGTGCAACGTTCATAGACTTCCCGAACCGAATTCAAATCCGAAAAATCCAGCTTCGGGTCAATCCCGTGCATGTAAAGGTTGAGCGCCACCGTCACAATGTCCAAATTCCCCGTGCGCTCCCCGTTTCCGAAGAGCGTGCCTTCCACCCGCTCCGCGCCCGCGAGCAACCCCAGCTCCGTCGCCGCCACCCCCGTGCAACGGTCGTTGTGCGTGTGCAAACTCATGATGACCGACTCCCGGTTCTTGAGGTTCCGGCACATCCACTCGATTTGGTCCGCATACACGTTCGGCATCGCCACCTCCACCGTATCCGGCAAATTCAAAATCATCTTCCGTCGCGGCGTGGGCTGCCACACGCCGATGACCGCCTCCGAGATGTCCTTCGCAAACTCCACTTCCGTGCCCGAAAAACTTTCCGGCGAATACTGGAGCATCACCTCCGTGCCTTTGAGGCGAGACAACCGCTCCTTGATCCACGTCGCCCCGCGCACCGCCACATCGATGATTTCCTTCGGCGATTTTTCGAACACCACGCGCCGTTGCGCCGGCGAGGTGGAGTTATACAAATGGATAATCGCCTTCTTCGCGCCGATGAGCGATTCCACCGTGCGTTCGATCAAATCCTCGCGCGCCTGCACGAGGCACTGGAGCCACACGTCCTCCGGCGCGCGGTTTTCCTCGATGAGCCGGCGGTTGAACGTGAACTCCGTGTTCGATGCCGAGGGGAAGCCCACTTCGATTTCCTTGAATCCGATTTTCACCAGCGTCTGGAAGAGCTCGAGCTTTTGCGAGACGTTCATGGGCACGGCGAGCGCCTGGTTGCCGTCGCGCAAATCCACGCTGCACCAGATGGGCGCGCGCGTGAGGGTGACGTCCGGCCATTGACGGTCGGGCAATTGCACCGGCTGGAACCGGCGATACTTCGTTGACGGATTCTTATGCATGTTTCTTACCTTAGTTATAGCGGCGGCGCTTCCAATTTACGAGAGCATTGACCGAAAAGATGTAGCGCTGAGCCGCGAGGATTTTTGACTTTTGGCCAGGCTTCGGCGAAGGCGCAGGTTCCAGCGGCAACCCTGTAACTGAGCCGAAACGCCGCCAAAAGCCAAAAAGACCGGGGTCCTTTGGATTGACAACTCAGTGCTGCAGCTTTGAGGGAAATGCTCATAAAACAAAACCCCACCGCCGGGTTTGGCGATGGGGTTCGATAAAACGTTGAATGCGACTCAGAACCCGACCGCCACGCGGCACAACAGCAGCGTGTTTAGCAGGTTCAGATTCAGGTTGCGATTCACGTCGATACATTAGCAAAGGCAGGGGAAGAGGTCAAATCATAAAACGGTGGGGATAGGTACTGACACGAGTAGGGATAAACGAAGCTCAGCCTGTTTTTGGCATAGCATCCGAATAAGGACCCAAGAATCGTTCTCCATTAAAATGGATCAAATGCTCCGGGTCTTCAGCAACCCACACCTCTGTCTCCCATGAAATTTGGGTCAAGAAGCTGCGCATCACTTCGCGAGTTGAAAACGCAGTCACAAAAACCAGTCCTGCTTTGGATCCACCAAACAGTTCTTTTAGCTCTTTCCTGCGTTTCCCGTCAACCGGACCGGCGTTGGTTACAGCCTCAATAAGTAACAGCCAGTTCTGTTTAGTGTGATGAATGACAACGTCCGGCATTTTTGCCGGCGCCGGAATGGCGACATCGAGTTGCTTTAAATAATCTTCATTCAGGTGCAAAAATTTGTCTTCAGCATCGCCAATATAAACGACGATCCCGCCCGGCACGAAGCGTGAGCAAAACTCTTCAATAACGGTTTTGATGAGTGGGTTTTGACCGCCCGGTGAAATAGTCACCATTTCACCAGAGGGAAGTCGGACGGGGATTCTCGTGAGCTTCCTTTTCCGAAGTAGTTCGTTACGAATTTCTTTTCGAGCTGCTAAATATGATTTTAGCTTCCCAGCCCATTCCAAAGTACCAAACGAGCGGAAGGCCTCGAGCGCCATGGGCTCGACTTGATAAACGGTTTTACCGCTATTGACTGGGCGATTAGGGTCATCCGGGTTTCGAATAAGCATGCCAGCTTCGACGAAATATTTCACTGCCTCATCACGAATCGTTTCTCGTGTATTGGGCGCATAACGAACGGCATATACTTCGGCAATGAAATCAATAATGGGAGCAATTCCACGCAACGGTTCGGCAGCTTCGTTCCATAACTGTAACGGCTTCAAATCGAGGAGTGCCAGGAACGTATAGCCAGCGATTTCATTGCTCTGCCTCGCATTAAAACCAAGAGCTCGCAAAATCTCTATTGCATCACGAAGTTTTGCTTCGCGAGCAGCAGTCAAACTGGATTTCTTCGCCATGCCTATGAGAAAAGTTCTTCCTTTACTAAAGCATCAAGGTCGCTTTGTTCCATTGCGGGGTCGTTAATTTTATGCCCGAGAGCCGCTAATTTTGTCTTCGACGGGTAATTTAAGCAACGTAGATCTGTCGCATTCACCTGGGTATGCCCATTGAATTGCCGGAAATATACATCAACAACCGTTGAGTTGAGAAACGCAGCAAGTCCTTTTGCCATGGCCATTGATAATCCATGGCCATTGATATGGAAATAATTCAAGTGATTCTCAAATCCAACAAATGGGGCTTGAATCTGATGCGGATCGTAAATGCAGGCCACAATGCGCTTTCGTTCCTCTTTCGCAGTAAAGCGTTTTACGAGAACGTATATGCCAGAAGGCACGAGCAATTCGCGCGTCTCTTCATTGCTTACAATTGCGTTTGGTTTGCGTACTTTTGTTTTTGGCCAATGCACGAAACCTCCATTCAAATGACATGGATAAATTAATGGTGCGGTACCATGTTCCGGTTGTTGCCGTAAAAAATTCTTGGCACGAAAGTCCACTACACGTCCCGTTGAGACAGACAAACCCAGATCCGCCAGCGACGTCGAAAGTTTTCTTACAGTTGCCCGCGCCTGATCCTGTGTATCGCTTTGAACTAAATGAATAAACCGTTCTTTGTCGTCGGGCGAAACAACGTTTCGATAGGCAATTTTGTGTTCGACGACTGGATGTCCGGGAGCTCCACTATTGCTAGAGATAATAATCTTCTCCGGTGCCACTGCGCTTTTAATTGCATGAATAATGATATTTTCCTGGAGCACATCATCGCGATTGAATGCCTCCGAACGGGACTCAAAGACGTGCAATCGCCGGAGTGACATGGCATCAAGAAAGTCGGTCCTAAATGATTTAAAGTAAGGACCATTGCAAAAACTGCGTGGCGTAATAGCGACTAATTCACCGTGGTCCGTCAATAACCTGCTGATGAGCGCTATAAAACCTGCATAGAGATTAACCGTCTCTATGCCTGCAGAACGAAGTAGGAGACGGACCGGGGAATCGCTGCGAATTTTACGATAAGGCGGATTCGCTATTGCAGCGTTAAAGTGTGGTCGATGTGACACAAAGAAATCATCGCGCACCATCGGAACAGCCGAGGCAATAAAATCCTCGTTTAATATTGATGCCGAGAATTGGATGCCTGCGCGCTGGCATTCCGCATGGCAGCTATGCATGGTCGCCTGAAGTGATTTGATCAATCCTCCATCAAATTCATAAGCTGTTATGGATATTTTTTCAGGCTTGTGAGGTGAGTTACAGATTCGTTTTACAAATGAAGCTGATAATGACCCATCTCCCGCACCAGCGTCCAATAAATTAAAATTGTGCTGGTGTGTTTCAAAAAGAGACGCCATAAAATCCGCTACGGGACGTGGCGTAAAAAACTGGCCGAGTTCATATCGCTTTTCTTCGCGATGCGTAATGATCGTCCATTCTTTTTCCAATTGTCTGGTGGCGACGTTCATTTTCATGAACTGAATATCAAAAAAGTTTCCAATCAGCAATGGACATTCCCCGCCGAATTCCCATTTGCGTTCGTAGGCGGTGGGACAAGGTGTCAGCCGTGAACTGTCCGGAACCAAGCTTTCCTAAAAAGAGCTGCGACGATTTTTTGCGGTATTCGGGAATTAAGAAAAAGCCGACGTGTCAGCTAAAATCCTCGCACGGTGGATCATTGTATTCGCCAATCCCGGATTTTTTCGGGTTTGCTCTTTGACATATTTTTGAAGTAGGAGCCGAGGCTTGCCTCGCTATCGCGGCGGTGACGAGGCTCTGATTGATCTGGTTTTAGCCCCGTCAGGGGCGGCATATATGTAGCCCCGGTCCCGCTTCGCGGGGCCGGGGTAAAAAGCTAAAATAAATCATTCCATATCCGCGTCAGCGGGCGAGTCCGCGAGCGTATCCGTTGTGAGGGGTTGTCATAACAAATTGACCTAAATCAAGCCTCCCTGACGAAAAACAAACCAAATACAGGGCGATACCGACCGAAAAATGAAACTGAAGCGGAGGCCAAAAATATC
>JASHZU010000282.1 GCA_030042375.1 Verrucomicrobiia bacterium | reverse complement strand
CGCGCATTTGCGCCAGCGGCGTACAAAGAATGATTAGATCGGCATTCGAAACTGCCGCGAGCAAATCCGTCGTCGCAAAGTCCGTCGCGCCGAATTTTTCGCATTCCGCGATAGTCTTTTCGCGCCGCGCAAACCCCGCGATTTCTCCGGCAATCCGGAATTTCCTCGCCGCCAGCCCAATCGAGCCGCCCAGCAGGCCAACGCCAACAATGGTGATTTTCCGAAATTGCACGGCCCGAAGATAGCCGAGCCGTTTGAAATCCGAAATCCGAAATTTAAAATCCGCGCTTATCCCATTGCCAGCCGCCGCCGACAAATTAAAATAACTATCATGACAAAGACGAATCCCAAAGTTGACGCTTTTCTGAGGGAAGAAGAAAAATGGAAAGAGGAATTTAAGAAACTGCGCAGCATCATTCTCGACTGCGGGCTGACCGAAGAACTGAAATGGGGCAAGCCTTGTTATACCTTCCAGGAAGCCAACATCGTTTTAATCCACGGATTTAAAGAATATTGCGCCATTCTTTTTACCAAAGGCGCTTTGTTTAAGGACGCTAAGCGCATCCTCATCCAGCAAACCGAGAATGTGCAGGCCGCACGACAGGTTCGGTTCACGAATGTGCAACAAATCGTCAAAATAGCTCCCGTCATGAAAGCCTATATCAAAGAGGCCATCGAAGCGGAAAAGGCTGGTTTACAGATAACCTATAAAAAAACATCTGAATTCTCCATGCCGGAAGAGCTTCAAAAAAAACTGCGCGAAAACCCTGCCCTGAAAACGGCTTTTGAGGCCTTGACCCCGGGGCGGCAAAGAGGATACCTCCTTTATTTTTCCGCGCCCAAACAATCTCAAACCCGGGAGGCGAGGATTGAAAAATGCACCCCTTTAATCTTCGATGGAATCGGATTGCACGATGAGTATCGTCTGACGAAGAAATAATTCCAACTACCGCGTCCTCGCGGTCCGCAGGCACTCATCCAGCACTTGCTGCGTCTTCAGCGCCCACATCGGCCAGTCCTCATTCAGTTTGCCCGATCGGATTTGATTGGAGAAATTCCGCATCATATTGACGTACTGCGCGAACTCATGGCTGTTGTTATGCCGTCCGTGGCATTTGCAGCCCTTCACGCGCACTTCTTTTTGGTTCAATTCAAACGCGGGGTCATGTTCGTTTGGCGAATGCACAAAATCCGGCACCACCAATGTGCCGCGCGTGCCGCTCACATGCACCCAGTTCTGGTATTCCGCGAGGAACGTGCAATAAAAGCCTGCCGAACTCTGCTCATCAAAAATCAATTCTGCCGAAAACTCCACCGGCACTGGCGCGAGATTTTTATTCGCCCGGCGCTCCGCCAGCATATGCCCGCGTACTTCACGCGGCATCTTCCAGTTCATCGCCCACAGCGCAAACCGGATATTATACCAGCCCAAATCGCCCACGCAGCCCGCCGGTTCCAGCTCGCTGTTGACGCGGATGTTCGAGCCAAACGCCTTTTCGTCCATGCGAAAACTGAAATTCGTCGAGATGCGCTTGATCGTCCCGATGCTTTTGCCATCGTCCAAAACTTGCCGCAGCCGTTTCATGCGCGGATTGTGCATGAACATCACCCCATCCATGAACTGCACGCGATTTTTTTTGCAGGCCGCAATCATTTCCCGCACCTCCGCCGCGTCCGCGCCGCACGGTTTCTCGCAAAGCACGTGCTTGCCCGCCGCCGCCGCCCGCAACACCCATTCCTTCCGCATGCCCGTCGGCAGCGGAAAATAGATCGCGTCCACGCTGGGCGATTCAATCAACTCCTCGTAACTGCCCAATGCCTCCGGCACGTCGTCAAACGGCGCTTCCGCCTGCATCTCCTTAATAAACTTTCGACTGTGCGCCACGTCGCGGCTCGCCACCGCCGACACCACCGAATTGCCGCTGTAATAAATCGACTTCCAATTTTTACGGCCGATGTTCGCCGTGCTCAGAAATCCAAAACGAATTTTTTTCATATTTGTTAATGATTAATCGCCACGTCTTTCACCCGCTCCAAAATCACTTCGGCCATTCCCGGCTCCGTTCCCACCGCCGCTGAATACCAAACCAGTTTCCCCTCGCGCTCCATCGGGTTTCTCCAAACCGGCTGTCTCGCCGCCAGTCGTTGGGCGATATTTTTTTTCGTCTCACCCAGCAGCACCGGGATGTCTTCCTGCGTGTGCAGGCCGTCGCTAATGAAAAACGGCACCACTACCAGGTTTTTCGTTCGTGCCAGCGAATAGCAATCCCCAATCCTCGGCGTTTCTTCCAGAAAAATCGCGTGGACGTCCGCGTAAATCTTCTGCGCCCGGATCAATTCCACCTGCCGCTCCACCGGCTTGCGCGAATTTTCATTCTTCTCCGTCCCGTGCCCGGCGATAAAAAGCGTCGTCTCGGTGTTCTTCGGCGCGCGCGGAAACGGAAAGCGCTTCATCACCTCCTCCGCCCGCGACAAAATCACCTTCGTCATGCTCTCATGCGTCCCCACCGGCGCACAATAAGTCACTTCCACGTTGCCGGTTTTCACTGTGGAATTAACGCCTCCAAACCCCAACTCGCGCGGAATTACCTGCCCCGCAAAATATCCCTCACTGATAAACAACGGCGCGATAAAAATGCGCGAGGCCCCTGCCCCGGCGATAACCTCCGCCAGCACCGTTTTGATTTGCGGTTCCTGCTTCCAAAACGCCTCCCGCACCTCGCGGAAGATTGCGCGCCGGCGCAATTCCGCCACATGCTGCCGGACCGGCGCCGCGGAATTTTCATTCAACGTCGTCCCATGGCCCAGCACCACCAGCACCGCATCGGAAAAATCGTCATTGCCCACCCCGCCAGCTTGTCGCAAACCCATGTCACCCGCAAGTTGTGGAATCCACAGCACTTGTGGATTTTGCTTGAAACTTTTCCCAAAATCAGGCGTCTTACCTCTCGATACGGGAAATCAATCTATCAAAACCATGAAATTAATCCTCGCCCTCGCTTTAACCGCCACCTTTGGATTGGCCATTGCGCTTGCCCAGGACGGCAATTCCGCGCCCGGCACCCTGCCGCCCGCGTCCACCAAAACCGGCCTGACTTTCACCAACGATATTCAACCCATTTTTAATGCCAGCTGCATGCCCTGCCATAGCAGCGCCGGCCCCAAAAAGCCCCGCGCCGGCCTCGCCCTCGATAGCCTCGCCGGGACCCTCAAAGGCAGCAAAGATGGCCCCGTCATCACCGTTGGCGACAGCGCCCACAGCGATCTCGTCCTGTCCGTCGCGCACATCGGCGATGACCCGGATACCTTTATGCCCAAGGGCAAAAAAAACAAGCCCCTCACGCCGGACCAAATCGGCCTGATCCGCGCCTGGATTGACCAGGGCGCCAAGTAATTCCGGTGGAACGCCATCTCGTTGTTGAACTGCGTTCCATCGTAGAACCGCTCGCGCTCAAAGAGCTTTTCCCATCGCCGCAGCCGCTGGAAGTTGAACTCGGTTGCGGCGATGCTTCTTTTCTGGTCGAACTCGCCCAGCGCCATCCCGAAAGAAATTTCATCGGCGTCGAGCGCCTCCTCGGCCGCATCTCCAAACTCGATCGTAAAGGCCGCCGCGCTGGTCTTGCCAATCTCCGCGGCGTGCGCATCGAATCCACCTATTTTCTCCAATACCTCCTGCCGCCGCGCTCCGCCGCCGCCATTCATATTTATTTTCCCGATCCCTGGCCTAAAAAACGGCATCACAAGAACCGGCTCATCAGCCCCGGCTTCCCCGCCCTCGCTGCCAATGCCCTCACGCCCGCTGGAAAGATTTTCCTGCGCACCGACGACGTAGCTTATTTTTTACAGATGAACGAAGTCTTCGCCGCCGACACCCGCTTTCAAAAGATTGAAACGCCCGGCGACCTTGCAGAATTGCTTACCGATTTTGAAAAAGATTTTCGCGCGAAAGGCATCGAAACCCGCCGCGTTGCTTACCAATTAAATTCGTAAGCCGCCTCCCGTCTAGACATCAATGATGTCGTCGTCCGATTTTTTATTCGGCGGCGGACCACGACGCGCCGGGTCCCGCGTATTGCCCATACCCGTCGCGATATTCAATAGGATGGATACGATGCTGATGATGAGCGCGCCCAGGAACGCGAAGCGAAAACTGTCCACCTGGAAATGCGGGTGCATCAGCGCGCCGACGAAATACAGCAGCACGGCGTTGATGACCAGCGTGAAGAACCCCAGCGTAAAAACCACCAGCGGCAGCGCCAGGAACATCAGGATGGGCCGCACAAACGCGTTCAGCAGGCCCAGCACCAGCGTGGCCAGCAGCAGGTACTGCCAGTTTTCGTAAGTGATATGCCCGCGCAAAATCGCCACGGCTACGGCCACGGCCAGCGTGTTGATCACCCAATTGCCCAGGAAGTGGAGCAGTCTCTTTTGTCCCGGCTGCATCACCCAGAACTTGCGACAGCTTACCTTGAAAAACAAGAAATCCTTTTCCTGGGCCGCCAAAACCTCCTATAAAATTTTTCCGATTTCTCAAAGCTCTTGGTGCCACCAATGGTCTGATTCAGTAAAATGGCGCGCATGGCCCCGCCGGACGACGAACTTATTTGCATCAAGAAAAGCCTCGCCGGCGATCCCGATGCCTTTGCCGCGCTCATAAAACAATATCAAAAAATGGTTCTCGCCCTGGCATTTCGCATGACCGGCTCGCTGTCCGATGCGGAAGACCTCGCGCAGGAAACGTTCCTGCGCGCCTTCCGCCAGTTAAATTCCTTTCGCGCTGAATCCAAATTTTCAACCTGGCTTTGCCAGATCGCCATGAATCTGAGCCTAAACTGGCGCGCGCGCGAAGGCCGCCGCAGCCATGTCCATTCCCAATGGGCTGAAAACGCCGTTACCGACTCCCCCGGCGCTTTCCCGGATGAATTGTCCCAGCGCGTCCAGCGCGCCCTCGACCGGCTTCCGCCTAAACAACGCGCCGCCATCGTCCTCACCGTCTACGAGAACCGCAGCCATGCCGAAACCGCAAAAATTTTAAATTGCACCGAAGCGACGGTTTCATGGCGCGTTTTCGCCGCCCGGCAAAAATTGAAACGCTTGCTGAAAGGAGCTGTTTTATGAAAAAATTGGACATTGATTCCATTTTGAAAAAGGCCCGCACTCCCGAGCCGCCTCAAGAGTTCTGGGAGGAATTTCCCCAACAGGTCGTCCGCCAGTTAAATCGCCCGCCGGCCGAATTTTCCTCCCCGCGCCGTGTCTGGTTTCCACGACTCGCCTGGGCCATTGGCACCAGCGCATGCATTCTCATCGCCTTTGCCCTCGGCCATTGGCGCGGGCAAACGGAAGCCGTTTCTTCACCTGATATTTTGGCCAATGCCAAACTCGTTCACGATACTTTCGCTATGTTCCCTAACCAGATCCGCGCCATTGTGGAAGACAAAACCGGTTTGCATCTGTTGCTGTCGGATAATACCGTCCCCGCGTCACCGCCTCTTTACGTCCGCATTTGCGATGGTAAAAATTGTTCGTCCCTGGTCACCTTTAGCGGCCAGGAAATCCAGATCGCCGGCCAAACCATGACTGTGTTGGGCGATTCCCATGGCGGCATCATCCTCATGGGCAATGATTTTGTCTGGGCCAACGACCAAAAAATCTATTCGGATAAAGGCTTGAAAATTGAGGCCAAGAACCTCGGCATGACCGCGTTGTAATTCCGTTATGAAAAAAATTTGGAGCGCCCTGCTCCTTCTCCTGCTGGCCGCGTCATTGTTCGCCCAAACTAACCCGCCCGCCCGCCTTGCCCTTGTCGCCCTGTCCGATCAAGCCGCCCCCGCTGTGGACCTTTTAACCGCACAGCTCACCGGTAATCCTCAAATCCAGCTCCTGGAACGCGACCAAATTGATAAGGTCTATCATGAACAACAAACTGCGGCCGCCAACCGCAATGATATCCAACTCGGCCGAATCCTCGGCACGGACGGCTTGCTGTTAATAAATGTAGCGGCATCCCCACAAATGCCTGGCTTTACTTTACCCTCCTCAGCATCACCGCCCGGAAATTTGACCATGCGTCTCATCGCCGTCAAACCTGGGGTCATCCTGACCGAAGGAACTATTTCGTGGCCACCCAAAGATATGGCCCAATGGGCACAATCAACCGCAGCTCATCTTAACTCATTTTTGCCGAAGCTAACAGTGCTTGCCAAAGATGCCATTCCCCTTTCCGTCGTTAACCTGAGCTCTTCCATCCAATCCGCCGATGCGCAGGAAACCGAACGCGAATTGAAATTGCTGACCATCCAGCGCCTGAGCCAGGAACCTCAATTTTTCGTTCTGGAACGCCAGAAAATGCAACTGTTGAGCGAGGAAAAAAGTTTAAAATCGGATGTAACACCCTTCTGGGATGGCAGCTATTTTTTGGATGGAACAATCGACCAAAACGGCTATTCGAAAGACACCATCACTATCAATGCAAGGCTCAGGCCGCCCCATGGGGGAGCGCCTTTGCTCTTTGAAGTGAGTGGCAGCCGGACAAACCTGGCGGACGTCGTGAACTCATTGGCAATCAAAGTGGCAGCGCTATTAAAGGTCAATCCCAACATCAAACAATGGGATGCGGCCAGCGAGGCGTCCCAATATTTTGATGAGGCCAATTGGGCGCTTAGATGGGGTGTGGCTGAAGAAGCGCAGGCGGCATCGGAGTCAGCGTGGGCGCTGGGAAAACACGATTTGGATTGCGCATCAGTCCGGGTAAAGGCCTACGTGAGCGAAATTCCAGTTGTCGAAGGGGCCGGTGAAGGCCATTTCCGCAGCATGGCAGATTATACGCTTGGAAAGGAAGACCCTCATTATACTCATATCAATGATGCTCCCAATCCGGAAAATATCGACCGTGCCTTGTATGCCCTCGAGGCCTACTATGAGTTCAGCCGCACATCACCGGACGGCGAGCCGAAGATTTTAACGCGCGGGGCCGGATGGGATGACTGGCATGATTCTGATTGGTATGAGTTGGGTATTGAAACCCTGACCGCGGTGTCACAGGTATTGCAACACTATTGTTTCAATCCGCAATCGCAGCCACCCGTGGCTGATAAACTGGAGGATTTGCGCTCTTTGACGCGCTCGGTTGCCGCGTTCATTTCGCAATCACCCCAAATCCATGACAGTTATTACGTCGGCGACCGCATTGTGACGAGTGATGAATTGAGCCACACGATTGAAGAAAATCCGAATATTTTTCGCTGTGAAGTCAATTGGGGCTGTTTTTGGCAGGAGCGGCCGGAGGACAGCCTTTCGCTTTATCGCGACTTAATGAGCAGCCCGGTTTTTTGTTACATTCACACTGATTTCTGGAATCGAAAACCGATACAACCACGCCTGGCGGCCTGGAACGAAGAAGACCGGCAACGCGTTCCAATGATCTGGGCGGGCTTCGAGCGGGAATTGGAAGGTTCAACCAATATTTTTTTAAATATGGAAGCCCGGGCTATCGCGGTGATTGACGCCAGCAATGACACGGAAACGGCCACGGCCCTGACAAATTTTTTCGATGGCATTTTGGAAAACCGGGACGCGTTCGTTGGGAACAATGTCGAAGTGATGTATTTGAACTGGGGCGCGGATGCCTTGGTGCAGACTATGATGGCCAGCGGGTATTTGACTGACACCAAAGAATCTTTGCAGCGGCTGTTTTATTCGAAATACCGCCCGCAATTCGACGCCATGGACAATGAGTATTGGCAAAAAACCATTCCCGCGCTCAAAACGGTGACCGTGTTTGAAAAACAAAAGCAATATCTGGCGAACTTTACGCCTTACGATTTTTCGACGTTCATGGAAATCTTTTCATCGAAGAATTACAGCAGGGCGCAGGCGGCTGAGATCCTGCCTTTGGTTGTCGCCTATGAATCAAACCTGGTCGCAACGGCGTCAGGGCAAAAATTATTTTTCGCCCAATCCGATGCCCGATGGATCGGGATGATTTTGGAAAAACCGCTCCGTCAAATTCTCAATCCACCCGCGCCGCCCATAAACATCGCGACCGCCCGAAATGTTCACGCTTCACCACCGGCCGCCCCTCCGCCACCGGCCATGGCAAATATTTCGCCGCCGACGCAGGTTCCCTCGAACATTCTGTCTATCGTGCACTTTTCAAAAATCCCGCCCGGCGAAATTCAATCGAATGATATTTCCGGCAGCCAAATTTTCGCGCAGCGCTGGAGCGAAGAAAAACTATTATTTGGCGTCGCCTACAATACCGAAATTTACACCTTTGACGCGCGGGGCAACTGGCAATCCACGGAGAACGCTTCAATGCACGCAATCGCCATTTTTAATCCCGCCAATGAAACGTGGGAGATGGTCAAATGCCCAAGAACCGTCAATTCCAGCGCCCTGACGTATAGTTTCCAGAATTACAACAACCTGATTATTTTATTCCGGGGCGATTTGTTTTCATCCATTGATGGGGCGTTGCAAAAATTCGATTTTCAAACGGGCAAGTGGCAAAACGTGGAGATTCCCGAAGCGGGCCAGTGTGATTTATTTTCAGTGGCCGGCCATCTCTACGGGGCAAACAGCGACACGATTTTTGAGCTGATGGATGACGGGAGCGCCCGTATCCTGGCCGCTACCCGCCGGCGGCCGGCGGTGACGATCCTGGATTCCCTGGAGGCCCTGCAATCTCCGCAGTTGTTCGCCGGGCCGGACCAATCCCTCTGCGCAAGCGTCGGAAAAAATATTTACCGCTGGGATGGAAATGACTGGCATGTGATTTTAACCATGGACATTTCCCAGCCGCCGGAAATTTTTGATGATGCGATCCTTTTCCGTAATATCCCGTTTGACTCGGATGCCCCGCCTGAATTGTGGGCCTGGGACAAAAAAGAACCATTGCCCGAATTGTGTTTATTGGACAGGCCCATGCCACATCGTGGTATTTTCTATTCACCGGCCCACACCAAAAAAACGCCGAACCGAAATCCTCTTTGGAAGCCTCTTCCGCAGGACTATCTCACCAGCGCTTCGGCGACATTTTCCAAATCCAATCTTTATTTTTTCGTTGACCATGCCGACGTGGCCATGACCAACGGCACGTGGACAGTGACGGAAAAAGACGGGTACCACGCCAAGCTCGTCTGCCTGAGCCGCGATTTAAAAGAGCCTGCCGTCGTACCCTTGAAATTTGATATTACGCACGGCTTGCCACCATTAAAAACCCTTGGCCAGAAAAGCCAGCCGTGGCTCATGTTTAATTCCTCCGCCCTGAATACGACGATGCATTTTTCGGGCAATACTCTTTTCCTAAGCCAGCGAAATACGCCGGGAGTGTGGACTGTCTCCATGATTAAGCTTGAATCAGCCATCGAAGCGCAAAAGCAGGTTTTGTTGGCCCAAATCGCCCAAGACATGGCGGCGAAAGAAAACCGTTAAAAAAACAACATTGGCCAAAGAAAACCCCGGGATCGATTGTCACATCTTGCAAATGAAACTGCTCATCGCCATTCTGCTATTGGGACTGGTAGACGGCTGCCTGGCAGCCGCCGGTGAGCCGTTGCAATTCCTTCCGGCTAAAACGCCCCCCTCCGTCTTCGGTGCTGGATCCCAAAAAATTTCCCTGCTCCTTTACAACGCCGGCGAAACCAACTTTGACCGCCCTGTCCGCGCGCAACTCTTTCAAACCACTTCCTCCACCGCCGTCCCGCTTGGCGCGGTGTCCTGGAAACAACTTGACGTGCTGCCCGCGCAAACCGTCCTCGAATCCGCCCAGCTCAATTTTCCCTCCGTCCGTGCCGAGACCCGCTTTCTCATCCGATGGCTCGACGACGCCAACCACGTCCTCGGCGTCACCAGCGTCCTGGTCTATCCCACCAACCTGTTTCAATTCCTGCAACCGTTCCTTTGCCAGACCAATTTCGGCGTGCTCGACCCCGGCAACGAGCTCAAGCCGCTCCTGCGGGCGCAGGGCATTTCCTTCACAGATTTGGGACAAATGAACCTGGAAGACTTTTCCGGCCGCCTGGCTGTCATTGGTCCATTTGAATCAAAGGCGCAAGTGCCCGAGGGGCTGGCATATCGCATCAGGGACATTGCTAAAAAGAATGTCGCCGTCGTTTGGATCCAGCCGCCACGGCCCGTGTCCCTCACCTCTGCACTGGACTGGGAACGGGAAAAAATCCCGCCGTCGTTCTATTCCGTGCAAAAAAGCCGGACCGCCGTCGTCGTCGTCCAGCCCGATATGGTCCCTGACCTTCCGGAAAATCCGCGCTCGCAAATTGCCTTGATTTATTTCTGCAACCTTGCGCTCAATCCGCAACCGGCCGTTTTGCCCGGCTTATCATTGGATTTCGACCATTAAACTCAGAAAAACAATGAAACACTGCTTTCTCTTTGCCCTGATATTTTTATCAGTTTCAGTGCCAATGGCGCGCGCTGTGCCGACGGCGCTGCCCACGGTCGCCGTTTATGATTTTCGCAGCAGTGCGCCAAGGCGTGCCGGTTACGGCAACGAAATCGCCACTTTAGTCACCTCCGACCTCGCGACAGATACAAATCTGGTGATGATTGAGCGCGGCCAGTTGGACAAGGCCTTGCAGGAACAGGCCTTCGGCGCTTCCGGCCTCGTTAGCGCGGACACCGCCGCGAAAATCGGCCAGATGACCGGCGCGAAAATTTTAGTTACCGGACAGATCATCCTAACCGAACGGGGGCATCTGGTGATTATTGCCGATATTATCGGGACCGAAACCGGACGGCTTTTTGCGGCACAGGTCCAGGGCGGAGAGGATAACCTCATGAATCTTACGTCCGATTTAAACCAAAAAATTTCCCAGACCATCAACGACCAATTGACCAACCTGGTCGCGCCCGCCGAAGAATCACACGAAGAACGGGTGGAGCTGATGGTGCAAAGCATCACCGGAACGAATCGTCCCGCAGTATCGGTGCTGATTCACAGGCCGAACCCAAGAATCCGCTCGACCACTGCTGAGACCGAATTTGGCGCCCTTCTCTTAAGGGCCGGCTTTAAGGTTGTGGATGGCCAATCAGATATGAAACCGGACCTGGAAATTATCGGAGTGGAAGACTTAAGCCCGGGCGCCGCCAAAGATGGGTTCTTTATGTACCATGCTGTGATTGATTTGACTGTCCGAAGACGCCTAACCGGGGAGCTTCTGGCTTTTGAGCACGAAGAAGCTTCCGCGACGGACACCGCCAAATCCGAAGCCAGCCGCGCTACGGAGGTAAATGCGGTTGATGCGGTGGCGGCGAAAGTTTTACCGCTGCTGGCGAAATGATATAGCCAATGAAATTATTCTTCAATTTTATCGCCTTGTTTTGCCTGGCACTCGGTGGCTCCGTTGCGGCTGGAGCTGAACCATTGCCCACGGTTGCCGTTTATGATTTTAACGGCGCTAACAAACCGGCAAGCGGCTACTCCTTCCCGGTGGCGGCGCTGGTGACCGCCAACCTTGCCGGGCAAACCAACCTTGAGGTATTGGAGCGTGCAGACCTGGACCAGGCCTTAAACGAACAGGCCTTTGGAGTTTCCGGTCTTGTCAATCCGGAGGCCGCGGCCAAAATCGGACAACTTACCGGCGCGAAGATCCTGGTGTCGGGGGAAATTATTAAGACGGACAGCAGCGGCCATCTGGTCATCATCGCCAACATTATCGGGACCGAAACGGGTCGTCTTTTTGTAGCAAAGGTAGATGGCGGAAATAATAACCTGGTGGACCTTGCCTCCGATTTAAGCCGAAAAATTTCCCAAACCATCAGCGACCAATTGACCAATCTGGTCGCGCCCACCGAAGAATCACACGAAGAACGGGTGGCCCGGATTGTGCAAAGCGTCACGGGAACAAATCGCCCGGTGGTGTCGGTGCTGATTCGCTGGTCGACTGCACCGAATAGAAATTGGGGACCCTCCACGGTTCACGCTGAATTTGGCAATATTCTCTTAAAGGCCGGCTTTAAGGTTGTGGATGGCCGATCAGATATGAAACCAGACGTCGAGATTACGGGAATAGAGGACCTGAGCCCGGGCACCGCCCAGCGCGGATTTTTTACTTACCGTGCCGTGATTGACTTGAGTGTCCGCAGACGCCTTACCGGGGAGATTTTGGCTTATGAGCATGGAGAAGGTACTGCAACGGATACCACCAAATCCGGAGCCGACCGCGCCGCGCAGGTGAATGCGACTGATACGGTCGCCGCTAAGATTTTACCGTTGCTGGCGAAATGACAAGCCCATGGAATCATTCTAATTATGAAAATATCAGCCCTCTTTGTCCTGGCCTTGTTGGCCGCCACAGGAAACAGCCTTTACGCAGCGCCACCGGCCCCTCCCACCGTGGCCGTTTATGATTTCACCGCCGCCGGCGAAAGCGCCAACGACATGGGCGCGCCCCACGACGTCGGGCCGAGCGTTACCGCGTTGGTCACGGCGGATTTGGCCACGGAATCAAATCTGGTTTTAGTTGAGCGTCAGGAATTGAGCAAGGCCTTGAACGAACAGGCCTTTGGCATTTCCGGGATGGTCAGCTCGGTTGCCGCGGCCAAAATCGGTGAAATCACCGGCGCTAAAATTCTTGTCGCCGGGCAAGTCATCAAAACCGGCCAGGACGGCCACCTGGTCATCATCGCCTACATTATCGGGACGGAAACCGGCCGGCTCTTTGCTGCCCAGGTGGAAGGAGGCCCTGACAATTTGGAGCAGTTGTCTTCCGACCTGAGTGATAAAATCGCGCATACCATCAGCACCCAGGCCACCAATCTCCTGGCGCCTGCGCAGGAATCCCATGACGAACGTGTCGAACGCATTGTCAAAAGCGTTAAAGGCAAGAACCGGCCCGCTGTGTCAGTCACCATTTTCTGGCCGAACTACAAAGGCCATTGTTCCTTCGATGAGGGAGAATTCGGCGCCATTTTGCTAAAGGCTGGCTTTACCGTGGTGGACGACAAATCTGATCGCAAGCCGGACATTGAAATCACCGGCGTCGACCAGGGAAGCGCCGGTCCTCGCCGTGGCGACCTGTTTTCATTCAACACAGTCATTGATTTGAAAATCCAGGAACGGCGCACCGGCAACATCCTTGACTTCGATCACCAGGAAGCCACTGCCACGGAAGCGTCCATGGCCAACGCCGGCCGTTCCGCCCAGGTAAACGCCGTGGATGCCCTCGCCGAAAGAGTTTTGCCGCTGCTGGCGCAATGATTCAATTTCACAAAAAACAAAAATTATGAATACATTACTGAAATTCGTGATAATGGCCGCGCTCGCTTTGTCCATCAGCAAGGTAATGGCCGCCGATCAAATCCTCACCGTCGCCGTCCTGGATTTTGATTCCCCCGATGAAGCCGTGCATGACCTCGGCCCCAAAGTCGCCACCCTCGTCAGCGCCAATCTCTCCGCCGATCCCGGCCTCGTCACCGTCGAGCGCGCCGACCTCCAAAAAATCCTCGGTGAAGCCGAACTCGGCATGTCCGGGACCGTCTCGCCCGACAGCGCCGCCAAAGTCGGCCAGCTTACCGGTGCTAAAGTCCTCGTCACCGGTCGCGTCTTCCAGGCTGGTGACCAGATGATTCTCGTCGCCAAGACCATTGGCACCGAAACCAGCCGC
>JASHZU010000281.1 GCA_030042375.1 Verrucomicrobiia bacterium | reverse complement strand
CAACAGTCAACGATTTAATAAAAATCCTCACATCGCCACCACCTGGATCTAAATGACATAATAGTAATACAGTTATGGGGAACCTCAAATCCGGCAGCACTACGGACACCAGAACGGACACCAGAATGGACACCAGAACGGACACCAGAATGGACACCAAAGGAGTTAAAAAGGGTATAGCCAGGTAAAATTGATTAGGCTTGAATAGCCAATTAAATCAAGCACAATACGCCTGCAAACGCGGTGGAAATCGGCCGATTCCGCCCCCAGCCACCACTTCAACCCAAATAAATCAAAGGCTTTTACGCTATACCCCAAAATCTGGAAAAAGACGCCGTTTTATTTTGGCTTTCTTTTGGCTTAGACCACCGATTCTGCCCAGTCTGCAACCGTTGCAGCATGAGCAAGGGATTTTCTTCTAAACGCCTCTGAGGGCCAAGGAGGCGACGTAACCTCTCCCTCTACCCACGCATCATTTGGAGCGGCCTAAAGCCCGGATAGATGCGAGGCAGGGGAGGTGCATTACCTGAGCGTGCGCAATATGGCCTCTAACAGTGTCACTGCGAACGTGACCCTTGACCTCTGCCGTTGGGCGTTGCCGGGCGCCCGATGGCTGCAGTTGACCAATCTCTATGACGGCGGCAGTCTCACAATCAATCTCGCCGCTGGCAGCAATTCGGTGCCCCTTTCTCTTCAACCCAGCGAATGCCAGGTTTTCGCCACCCTGCCGCCGGCCGCCACGAACGCGCTGTTGTCGGGACTTTCCCTGTCGGCCGGCGGGCTGATTCCGGATTTTGCTTTCGGCACCAGGAATTATTCGGTGACGAATGCCTTCGTCAACAACCCGGTTCAATTGACAGCGACGAGTGCCGACCCGAACGCAACGTTGCTCTTGAGTTTCAATGGCGGAACGTTCAGCCCGTTGCAAAGCGGCGTCCCGAACTTGCCGGAAACCTTGAGCCTGAATCCGCCGCTGAACACGCTGACGGTGCTGGTAACTGCGCAAGATGGAGGGACGAACTCCTACACCGTGAATGTAACGCAGCAGCCGAGCCAGACGCCGCCGCCGCTTACGAGCAGCGTGAGCGGCGGGCTGCTGACATTGACGTGGCCATCCGATCACGTCGGTTATCGATTGCTGGTGCAGACGAACAACCTTAACCAGAGCGTGAGCCGCAACCCGAATGACTGGGGTACAGTGAATGGCTCGACGACCAACAACATACAGATCATCAGAATCGATGGATTGATTCTAGACGAGTTCTACCAGCTGATTTATCCGCAATGATGACCGGGGTGAACGGCGTTTTTTGGGCCGCAGAAATTGGTACAGCTTACACGACAAGCTGATTCCGCCCTTTAAGCCATAGGAAATCATCACTCAAATGAGTAATAGCAACGAGCGCAAGCAAATACCATTCTTAGGGAAGAATAATGGTTTACTTTCGCAGATGTATTTTAATGTTGTTCATCAACTGTTTTGCACTTCTGTTGCCAGTTTTTTCAGTCCGCGCTGCGGAGACCTCCTCTTTTCCAACAGTTATCGCCGCCCGCGGTCTCATTAAGCGGGTGGTACCCAAAGAGGCGGGAAATTTTGTGGTTGAGCTCATTCCCGCGGAAAATGGTTGCGACGTATTTGAAATAGAAAGCCGCGATGGCAAAATCATTTTACGTGGCAACAGCGCTGTTGCGATTGCTTCGGCACTGAAACGCTATCTCAATGATTATTGCCACGTTGATCCGGGCTGGCAGTGTGGCAGCCAAATGAATCTGCCGGCGACCCTCCCGATTGTACCTGAAAAAGTCCACGTTGTTAGTCCTTATCAAATTCGATTTGATTACAACTACTGTACGCATGGTTACACTTTTGCATGGTGGACCTGGCCCCGTTGGGAAAAGGAACTCGACGATCTTGCTTTGCACGGCATAAATGTCGCCCTCATCACTGAAGGTCAGGAACAAGTCTGGGTTGATGCGCTCACTCAGCTCGGTTATACGGACGAGGAGGTGCGTCAATGGCTGGTATTACCGACTCACCAGCCTTGGATGTTCATGTCCAACATGGAGGATTATGGCGGGCCGCTGCCAAAATCGCTGGTCGTACAACGGGCACGCCTGGCCCAACGCATCATTGCCCGGATGAATGAGTTGGGCATTGCGCCGGTGTTGCAAGGTTATTATGGCATTGTACCATCGGATTTTCGCAAGCGGTTTCCAGGAGCGGATATTCACGCGCAGGGATTGTGGGGCACCCTGAAACGGCCGGAAATGCTGGATCCGGGAGACCCACTGTTCGCCAAAATAGCCACTGCCTTTTACAGTTCGCAGAAAAAACTCTATGGCAACGCGGAATTTTTGGCGGCGGATCCCTTTCATGAAGGAGGCAACACCAATGGTATTGACCTTGGGGCCTGCGCCCGGGAGATGTATTCGCCCATGTCCAACGCCTATCCGAATGTGACTTGGGTGTTCCAATCGTGGCAGGCCAATCCGCGCCAGCCTATGCTGGACGCGCTTGATAAGAAAAGATGCCTTGTATTGGATCTGTATTGTGAAGAACACGAGAATTGGCGTTTGCGCAACCAATTCGGCGGCACGCCATGGGTTTGGTGCACGATCCACAATTTTGGCGGCAATGATTTTCTGGCCGCGAAACTCGCTTGGGTGGCGGATGGACCGGCCAAGGCGCTGGCCGAGGCAGGGCCGGGGAAGGGATATATGCGCGGCATCGGCGGTTTGATGGAAGGCAGCGATACTCTTCCGGAAGTCTGGGAAATGTTGTTTGATCAGGGATGGCGCACTAATGCGCCGGACTTCAAAGCCTGGTTGGATAACTACGAATACTATCGTTACGGCACGGACGATCCTGCGGCGCGACAGGCGTTACAAACCCTTTTTGATACCGCCTGGAACATCGACAAGGACAAGCTTGTTATTTATAACTCAATGGTCTGTGGCCGTCCGTCGCTTGATCCTGATCAAACCGCCTGTCCATTCTGCGGCACCACACCGCCCTTTGATGAGGCGAAAGTGGTTGAGGCATGGAAGGAACTGCTTGATGCCGCTCCCTCGTGCGGCACCAGCGATGCTTATCGCTATGACGTGGCGGACGTTGGGCGTGAAGTGCTGGCTGATTTGGGCACCCATTATCACAAAGCGATTATCCACGCTTTTGAAGCGAAGGACGCCGCTCAATTGCGCGTATTGAGCGACAAGATGCTTGATCTCATTCGTGACATGGACCAGCTTGCCGGTACGCGAAAAGAATTTTTGTTGGGACCATGGCTGGAAAACGCCCGGCAATGGGGCGGCAACAAGGCTGAGAAAGACCGCTATGAATGCGATGCGCGCGAATTGCTGACGATTTGGTGCCAGGGTAATGACATCAGTGATTACGCGAACCGTCAATGGAACGGCCTGCTTGGTAACTATTATTACATGCGGTGGAAAATATGGCTGGATGCGTTGAATGCCGCCGTCGGCCAGAATGAAAAATTCGACCAGACGCCCGTTCAGGAGAAAATCGCGAAATGGGAGGAGGCATGGACAAAGCAAACAGACAAGTTCCAGACGCAGGCCAGCGGTGATACAATCGCCATCTCCAAGGAATTATATGCGAAGTATGCCCCGGACGCCCTTAATCCCGCGTTGCATGGAACACCATAGATGAAGCAATGAATTCCATCCGACTTGCCTGTTTTTTGGTATTTGCAACAGTTTCCACCAGTTTTGGCGACGAATGGAAACTGGAGAATCAATTCGTTGCCTGGCATGGTGGCTCGGACGCTGGCGTATTGCACCCGGTTCGTATGGATGACAAAATCAACGGGCGGTTTCTAAACCTGGGCGGTGATTGCTTTCAAATCGAACTTGGCGACGGGACGGTTTTGAGATCGTCCGATTTCAAATTGGAAGGACCGCCGCAAATCGAATCGTTGCCGGCGGACCCGGCCTTGCCCACGGTAGCGTTACATTTTCCCGGCCGCCAATTGGTGGCCAGCTTCTCCACACCGGATCAAAATCTTTCGGCCCAGTGGCGCGTGATTTTGCGTGAGGGCTCGGCTTATGTGCGGCAAGAACTCGTGTTGCACGCCGGATCGAATGACGTTCTGATAAGAGACATCGAATTGTTCGAGCAGCCGGTTCCAAATGCGCACGTGGATGGTTCTGTGGACGGGTCGCCGGTGGTGGCGGGGGATTTCTTTTTCGGTTACGAACAGCCGATGGCGCAGAATACGGTGGATTCAAACAGCGTTGTGCATTGCCGTTTCCCCCGCAACGCAGTGCTGAAGGCGGGCGAGACACTCACGCAAAGTTGCGTGCTGGGCGTGGCGCCGCAAGGTCAGTTGCGGCGCGGCTTTTTGGCTTACATCGAGCGCCAGCGGGCGCACCCTTACCGGACGTTTTTACATTACAATTCGTGGTATGACATCGCCTGGATCACCCGGAAATACAACACGGCGGAGTGTTTGAACGTGATTGACCAATTTGGGCGCCAACTGGTTGAAAAGCGCGGCGTAAAAATGAGTTCTTTTTTGTTCGACGATGGATGGGACGATAACCGAACGCTCTGGGGATTCAACAGCGGTTTTCCGGATGGGTTCACGCCATTGAGAAAAGAGTCGGGGAAATTCCATGCAGGTATTGGCGCCTGGCTTTCTCCGTTTGGCGGTTATGCGGAACCGAAAGCCGAACGGCTTAAATATGCTGCCCAGTTTGGATACGAAACCAATTCCAGCGGTTTTTCATTGTCGGGACCAAAATATTATCAGCGGTTTCATGATATCTGTCTGGACATGGTGCAAAAAAACGGTGTCAATCAGCTTAAATTTGACGGGCTGGCGGCCGGGGAACATGCGGCTTCCAGTGGTCTCACGCGCGATGGCGATGCCATGCTTCGTTTGGTGGCCGACCTGCGTGCCGCCCAACCGGATATTTACATCAATCAAACCACCGGCACGTGGCCATCGCCCTTTTGGCTGTTGTTTGTGGATTCGACGTGGCGTGGCGGGAGCGATCACTGGTTTGCCGGCAAGGGTTCCTGGTGCCAGCAATGGATGACCTATCGCGATGCGCAGACGTATCATAATGTGGTGCTGCGCGCCCCATTGTATCCGCTCAGTTCGCTCATGTTACACGGTATTATTTATGCAACCAATGCGTATCATTTGAATGCGATGAGCGATCGGGATTTTGCCGACCAGGTTCACGCCTTTTTCGGCAACGGAACGCAGTTGCAGGAAATGTATATTACCCCGGCTCTGTTGGACCGGAACAACTGGGATGATCTGGCCGAGGCCGCAAATTGGTCGCACGCCAACGCTGATGTGCTCGCGGACACGCATTGGATTGGAGGCGACCCGGATAAGGGTGAGATTTATGGCTGGGCGTCCTGGTCGCCGCGTCGAGGCATCATTGTGTTGCGCAATCCTAATGACAAACCGTCGGATTACACGGCAGACGTGGGAAGTCTATTTGAACTGCCACCGGGCACTGTGAAGACTTTCACCATGAACAGCCCGTGGGAAGCGGACCGGAGCAGGGCATCACTAGAACTTCGAGTAGGCCGTCCGCATACATTCACGCTTCAGCCCTTTGAGGTGTGCGTTTTGGAGTCCAAATGAAAAAATCAGACTTGTTGAAGGCGTTGGTTGGAATTCGTAACCTGGCATTCATTGCCCTTGTTCTCCGGATTCAAGCGGCAACTGGCCGGGCAGAGAGTACCATGGATCTCGCTTCAATGCCCTGGCGTGCTTATGTTGGAAATGGTTGTTCAGTAGAGTCAGCTTCAGAAAGCAGTGTGATTGCAAAATATGTATTTAATTGCGATGGAAAGGGCGAAGGTTTTCCTCACATATCCATGTACAATACCGGGCCACGCGATTGGCGCGGTTTCAACCGCCTTCGTTTGAAATTACGGTTGACCAGCGATGACAAGGGGGTTCAAGCAGGCGGTGAAGATGTTACAGTTTGTCTTTATGATGGCAGGACCCGGCATGAAAGCATACCTGGAACACCGCCGGTGCAACAGACCGTAGGCAAGTTCAAATTGAGCGCCGGTGACTGGCAGACAATAAACCTGGACCTGAATGATGTGCAGTGTTCTGATGTTCAAGGGTTTGACATCTACGTGTACGAGATGCCCTATTCATATCCCCACCGTTTTGAAGTGGAATTGGCCGAGGCGGTTTTGATTGGCACCGATGGCCGGGAAATTAATTTTGATTCGCACTCTTACAGTATTGGTGCTTTAAAAGGAGCTTCAGGCGAATCCATTGGTTCAATAAAGACGGCGGATGGGTTGGAATTACAGGTTGGCAGCAATGGCGGTATCAAGGAATGGCTGCTGGATGGCAATCCGTATGGGGCGGGAGACACGCAAGTATCAGGCATCATGGTTCGTGACGCGGCCACCAATACAGCGCCAATGATGGTTGAAGGCAAGGTCATTTCGGACGCCGGGCGGATTGAACAGAGAGGTATAGTGGATAAATTGGATCTTAAACTCGATGCCCAATACACGGTCAAGGGAGATCAAATCATCGTTGACGGTACCGTAGCCAGCCTGCGTGCGGGAGATCGTGCTGTTACGGTCTATTTTGCGATGCCAGTGGAGGGAAACGACTGGACATGGGGAAACGGATTGACGAAAACCAGCCATCCGTTCCGGGATGTTTACGCTGAGCCGACGCTTGAGGAAAGGCTTACAGATTATCCGGTTTGCGCATTGAGTGCATTGCCGGCTGCCGGTTTGACATTGGGAATCCGGCTTGACCAACCGACAGTTTATCGAATTGCAATCAATCCGGCTCAACACCTGTTATATGTTGCTTTTGATTTTGCACTTATAGACGGGGTTCGTTGGGACAACCAGCCGATGTCCTCTGCACGGTTTAGCCTGATTATTTACCGGCACGATCCGCAGTGGGGCATTCGTTCGGCACTTGAA
>JASHZU010000280.1 GCA_030042375.1 Verrucomicrobiia bacterium | reverse complement strand
GCCTTAGCTGGAAGCCGAAAGCCGTTGCGCAAGTTCCACATGTTGTAAAACATGTTCAAAGGGTTAAATGTGTCACACGGCAATGGCGGGGTTATTTTTTTCCCGGCTTGTTCTTCCTTCGCCACGTGTAACGTGGCAAGCCTCAATTGCGGTCGCTCCCGAATCTGGTATGCTTCAGCCATGCCGCGCGACGACTTGTTTTCCGCCCCGGTTGAAAATCAACCGCCGGAGCCGTCTGCGCCTGCGGTGGAAAATTTCCGGAGCCGTCCGCTGGCCGCGCGAATGCGCCCGCGTTCGCTGGAGGAATTTGCCGGGCAAAGCCATATCCTCGCGCCCGGACAATTGCTGCGCCGGGCGATCGAGGCCGATCGCATCCAATCGCTGATTTTTTACGGGCCGCCCGGCACGGGCAAAACATCGCTCGCGCAAATCATCGCGCGCCAGACCAAATCGAAATTCGAACGCCTGAGCGGCGTGGAATCCAATGTCGCGGACATGCGCCGGGTCCTGGCATCTGCCGGTAATCGCCTGGAAAACACGGGCCAACCGACGATTCTCTTCATTGACGAAATCCATCGTTTCAACAAGGCGCAGCAGGACATCCTGCTGCCCGACGTGGAAAGCGGCGTGGTGAAACTCATCGGCGCGACGACGCACAATCCGTTTTTCTTTGTCAATTCGCCGCTGGTTTCGCGATCGCAAATTTTTGAACTGCGGCCGTTGAGCGAAGAGGAATTGTTTTCATTGCTCCGGCGCGCGTTGAAGGATGAGGAACGCGGGCTTGGCTATATGAAAATTGCCGCAGACGAAAACGCGCTGCGCCATCTGGCGAATATTTCGGATGGAGACGCGCGCAAGGCATTGAATTCGCTGGAAATCGCCGCGCTGACTACGAACCCGCAACCCGATGGGACGGTCCACATCACGCTCGCTGTGGCCGAGCAAAGCATCCAGAAAAAGGCGGTGGTGTATGACGGCGATGAGGACGCGCACTACGACACAATTTCGGCGTTCATCAAAGCGATGCGCGGCAGCGATCCGGACTCGGCGCTTTACTGGCTGGCGAAAATGGTCCATGCCGGCGAAGACCCGCGTTTTGTGGCGCGCCGCATTGTGATTCATGCCGCGGAAGACGTCGGCCTGGCCGACCCGATGGCGCTGGTTTTGGCGAACGCGGCGTTCCAGGCGGCGGAATTTATCGGCTGGCCGGAGGCACAAATTCCGCTGGCGGAAGCGACCATCTACATTGCGACCGCGCCGAAAAGCAACAGCACGGTGACGGCGATTGCTGCGGCGATGAAGGACGTGGAATCCGGCCGCACCATCGAAGTACCCAAGCATTTGCGCGATGCCCATTACAAGGGCGCCAAGCGCCTGGGCCATGGCGAGGGTTATCAATACGCGCATGATTACGAGGGGCATTATATTCCGCAGGATTACGGCACGGACAAAATTTATTACGAACCAAGCGAGCAGGGTGTGGAAAAGAAAATCAAGGAACGGCTGGAAAAATGGCGCGCGTTGAAAGCGGCGGCAAGAAATCCCAATCCATGAACACTCAGGAACAGGAAGCGAAGGCGGAACTGCGTTCGCAAATCCGCGCAGCCCTCAAAAATATTTCAGCCGAAAAACGCCAATCAGATTCCGCAAAGCTTTGCGCCAGCCTCAAGGGACAATCCGTCTTCCAAAATGCGGCCTCGATTTTATTTTTTGCCTCGCGGCCGGATGAACCGGATTTATGGCCGTTACTCAATGAGGTGCTGGCCGGCAAAAAAATGATCGCCCTTCCCTGTTTCGACGAAGACAAACAGGCGTATCACTCGCGCCGCGTGAAGGACATCCATGTGGAAATCATGTCGGGCAAGTTCGGCATCCGCGAGCCCGCGCCCACGTGCGTGGCCATCCCGCTGGACGATTTGGATTTGGTGCTGGTTCCCGGGATTGCGTTCGATGCCAATGGCCATCGCCTTGGGCGCGGCAAAGGATTTTATGACCGGTTGCTGAAAGATTTCGCGGGAACAAAAATCGGGATTGCCTTTGACGAACAAATAGTGGGAGCGGTTCCGGTGGAAAACAGCGACGTAAAAATGGACGTGGTTTTAACGCCTACGCGTTGTTTGCCGGCTTAGTTGGGGTGCTGTTCGTCCTGAATCGGCATCATTCCGCCGCCGCCCGGAGAGTCCCAGGGACGGACGGAATCATTATCCGGTTCGGCTGAGGAACAGCCGGTGATACTGAAGACAAATGCGGCCAGCAGAAGAACCCAAAGAAGATGGACCGCAGAAACTTTCATTTTAGGAGGCCGGATGGGCCGGAATCACTTGATCGCCCTCATAGATATCGCCCAGCTGCCATCCCGGCACCATGTTGGCGATGCAGCGATTTCTTTGGACGCTGCTAATGATGACTTTAGCGACCAGTTTACCGTCACGGCTCACCAGCATTTCACCGTCTTTTAAAGCGCCCTGGTTTTCCCCGACGTTCAAGACCACAAATTGCCATTTGGGATCCACCGCCATAACCTGGCCTTTAAGGCTGGCGGGCAGCATGACGACATAACCAGGAACAAGAATCTCATTAAGCTGGTTGTTCAATTTGGCGACCGTGCGCGTTAAAACGGCCTTCTCATCATCCGCCACGTCCAGTGCGTCCTGCGTTTGTTTTAATTCTTTGTCCAAGCCGGCGACTTGTTGCGCGGTCAGGCCAGTCGCCTTATAGGCAGCGAGACCGGCCTGGGCATCGTTGAGTTGGGCAGTGGTCTTGGCCAGTTGATCGGTCAAAGCCTGCACCTGGGTTTGAGATTTGGCCAAATCGTTCTCTGCTTTTTGTTCGGCGTTTTGCGCATCAGTCAATTGCTGCTGTGTTTGCGCCAGAGTATCTTGCGTCTGCTTGAGGGTCCTCTTTGTCTTGGCCAATTCGGTTTGTGCCTGTTCTTTTTCACTCTTCTGGGTATCGCGGTCTTCGGTTAACGCCTGAATTTTCCCCTTAACGACAGTGAAATTCACCACTCCCGCGGCAAGCGCCGCGACTATCGCCACAATTAAACTGATTCTAATGAGCATGTCCGGATCTGTTGTAGTTCCTCAAATTAGGTGTTTGCCTGATTGATGTCAACGCCTTTGTACCTTGCGAAAGAAATATTTTAATCCATGTTTGGGACGAGACACGGCATGAAATTAAACTACGGCGCGCACCTGGCATATTGTACAAACGTTCACCGCGGCCAGGACTGGAACCAGACCTTTGAATCCCTCAAGCAATACACCCTGGCCATCCGCCGCCGAGTTAGTCCGGGCAAGCCGTTTGCCATTGGCCTGCGCCTGAGCAATCAGGCAGCAACCGAACTGGCCCATGGGAAAACGCTATTAGCGTTTAAAAAGTGGCTTGATAAGAACGATTGTTATATCTTTACCGTTAACGGATTCCCCTATGGCCGGTTTCATGGTTCGCGGGTCAAGGAAAAGGTTTATCTGCCCGATTGGACATCTCCTGCCCGGCTCGCCTATACGAACCGGCTTTTTGACCTGATGGCGGAGCTTGTGCCGGATGGGGTGGAAGGCAGCGTGAGCACCCTGCCCGGTTCCTTCAAAGACTTTATCCAGACCGCCGGGCAGCGCCAAGCCATCCACCAAAACCTCTGGCGCTGTATCGAACATATTTCCGGCCTTTGCGAACGCACCGGCAAAAAACTGCATCTGGGCCTGGAACCCGAACCGCTCTGCTTCCTGGAAAATACCGCGGAAACGATTTCGTTCTTTGAACAATTACGGGACGAGCATCCGGGCGACCGGCGTCTGGATGAATACTTGGGTGTCAATTACGATTGCTGCCACTTCGCGGTGGAATTTGAAGACGCGCAAAAATCGCTAGTCGCGTTCCAAAAGGCCGGGATAAAAATCAGTAAACTCCACTTAAGCTCCGCCTTGAAAACCCCGGCGACCCCGGAAGCGCTTGTCGCATTGAAGAAATTTTCAGATGGCGTTTACCTGCACCAGGTCATCGCGCGTGATGCAAAGGGAAAGCTAAAATATTTCCGCGATTTACCGGATGCGTTGTCTTTCAATTCAAAATTCAAAACTCGGAATTCAAAACCGCCAGAGTGGCGCATTCATTTTCATGTGCCGCTTCATGCCCCGGCGATTCCGCCGTTTCAAAATACCAGCGATCATTTGCTGGGCGCGCTGGATTGGCTCGCGAAAAATCCCACGGCTTGCGCGCATTTGGAAATGGAAACCTACACGTGGGAAGTGCTGCCGGCCGAATTAAAATCCCGCTCGGTGGTGGAGCAGATTGCCGCGGAATATGAATGGACGCTGGCGCGATTGGCGGAACGGGGATTAGCATGAAAACGAACTTCCTTTTCACGCGCGGCAGTTTTTGTTTTCCTTCACGGGGATGAATCAAAAATTTCGCACGCTGCTCGTCCTGGGCCGCGTCTCGAATCTGCCAACCGTCTGGTCCAATTGCCTGGCGGGATGGTGGCTTTCGGGCGGCGAAAATTATTGGAAATTGCCGTTTCTGTTGCTCGGTACCAGCGCCCTTTACACCGCGGGCATGTTTTTGAACGATGCTTTCGACGTGGATTTCGACCGCCAGCGGCGCTCGTCGAGGCCCATTCCCAGCGGCGCGATTACTGAGGAACTCGTCTGGGCATATGGCTGGGCATGGCTCGCGCTGGGTATCCTGCTTTTAATCGTCTGCGGAAAATGGACGGGCGCGCTGGGGGTGGTCCTGGCAATTTGCATTATCATCTACGACGCGGCGCACAAAGTCGTCACGGCGTCTCCGTGGCTAATGGGCTTGTGCCGGTTTTGGGTTTATGTGATTGCGGGGACGATAGGGGCTGGCGGCTTGAACGGCTGGCCGATTTGGTGCGGCATGGCACTGGCGTTTTATATCGTTGGGCTGAGCTACGTTGCGCGGCGGGAAAGTTTTCGCGGGCCAATTCCTTATTGGCCGCTCATTTTTTTGGCCGCACCAATCGTACTGGCGATGTTGATGGATCCGTACATTTGGCGAAAGGCCGCCGTTACAATGTCGGTTGTGCTGGTTATATGGATTATCCGCTGCATCCGGACCATTTTCTTTGGGGAGCTGGTGGTTGGCCGGATTGTTTCCGGGTTGCTGGCGGGAATCATTTTGGTGGATTGGCTGGCACTCGCGCCGCAATGTCCCATTGCGCTGGCTGTGATTTTTGTGGTTTTATTTGTCAGTACGTTGGTTCTGCAGCGTTTTATCCCGGCTACTTAAGGCTATGGTTTTAAGCACAATAATCATTGCGAAGCATCGGGCGGCAGCTTAAATTACGACCACAAGCATCGTTATTGTGCGTATCTCAAAGAAAACTGATTATGCGTTGCGGGCGTTGTTCACGCTGGTGGAACATTACCAGGGCTCGCCGATTCCGATTCGCGAACTGGCGCGGCGTAACGACGTGCCCAAACGCTTTCTTGAGCAAATCATGCTCGCGCTGAAGGCACAGGGCTGGGTGGACAGCCTGGCGGGTGTGCGCGGCGGTTATGTGCTGGCCAAAGATCCCTCGCGCATCACGATGGGCGAAGTCGTGCGGCATTTCGACGGCATTTTGGCGCCGATTGATTGCGTTTCCGTGACGGGTTACAAGCGCTGTTCGCAGGAGCCGGTTTGCCGGTTTCGGCGTGTATTTTTCGATACCAGAAATTATGTGGCCAGTGTGATGGACCGCGCCACGCTCGCCGAAGTGGCGAAAGGCTCGCCGATGACCAAAAGCGAAGTTTGGTCGGGCTTCATTGAGGGAGAAGGCATTTAAATAAGCGCCGGCGGAGAGGTTCCCGACACCCGCTTCCTTGACATGCCTTCATTTAAGCCGCATTTTCATTCAAAAGGAAAAAGATGAGTGTGCATAATTTATTTAATTCACTGCAGACCTTTGACTCAGGCAATGGAAAGCAGGGGAAATTTTATTCGCTGCCGGCGCTGGAAAAAGCGGGTGTGGGACCAATCTCGAAACTGCCGGTGTCCATCCGCCTGGTGCTGGAATCGATTTTGCGGAATTGCGACGGTAAAAAAGTGACGGAAGAAAATGTGCGCGAACTGGCTAATTGGAAGGCCAACGAGACGCGCACGGCGGAAATCCCGTTCGTGGTGGCACGGATTGTATTGCAGGATTTCACGGGCGTGCCGTTGCTGGTGGATTTGGCGGCGATGCGCAGCGCCGCGGCCAAGCTGGGCAAGAATCCGAAAATCATCGAGCCGCTGGTGCCGGTGGATTTGGTCGTGGACCATTCCGTGCAGGTGGATTTCTTCGGAACGGCGGATGCATTGCAGCGGAACCTTGAAATCGAATTCCAGCGCAATCGCGAGCGCTATCAATTTTTGAAGTGGGGCATGCAGGCGTTTGATACGTTCAAAGTGGTGCCACCGGGCATCGGCATCGTGCACCAGGTGAATTTGGAATATCTGGCCAAGGGCGTCCTTTCGAATGCGGACTCAGTTTATTATCCGGACACGCTGGTGGGAACGGATTCGCACAC